>DGSM01000124.1 GCA_002393975.1 Clostridiales bacterium UBA4362 | reverse complement strand
CTTTTACTTCATATTCTACATAAGGGCATTCATTACTATAATAAATAGTAAAATCTTTACTATTTATTTTCATACTTCTTGCTGCTTCATTAAATTTAGGTGTTTCAGAATCTTCAAATTGTAATGCTAATAGTTCATAATCTCCTATACTATCTACTACTTTAAAGCCAAAATGCTCAAAAAATTTCTTTTCTCCTAAAAATGGCTTCTTCTTTTTAGAAGTTAAAGTACAAATACCACTTTTTCCTTTTTCCTTAGAATCATTTATTGCATATTCTAAAAGCTCTTTACCTATTCCTTTATCTTTAAAACTTCCAGCTACCCATAAACAATAAATATATTCATAGTTTTCTCCGCTAATTGGAACCCATGATGTTTCTAATGGTTCATATTCAATAAATATTTTGCCTCTAGCATTTAATTTTCTAAAAACATGTCCATCCTTTAATTTGTTTTTTATCCATTCCTTTTTACAATCAACACCATCTTGGTGTTTTGGATCACCTATAGCGCAACATATATGTTCATTATCAATATTATCAAGTGTTAAATTAATATATTCATTCATCATTAAATCTCCTTCACATAAAATACACAATCATTATATATTAAATATTATATATCGTAAATAAATAAAGACCATCTAAATTATGAAGTGAACCCCAAAAAGTTCACTAAAATAAAAGGACTAATAAGAGAAGATTTATCTTCTCTTATTTTTTAATCTTTTTGTATTATAAAATTCTAGCCAATCTTCAACTAAAGCTATGTATTCTGCTAAATTTGTGATATCATTATTATACAAAGTTTCTTTCTTAAGTATTGCATGGAAAGACTCCATTGGTGAATCGTCTATTGGTGTTCCTTTTCTAGACATAGAAATTTGAATACCATTAGATTTACAAATGGCTTTGTATTCATAAGATGTGTATTGGAAGCCTTGATCACTGTGAATGATAAGTCCGTGCACATCTTTTCTTTTTGCTATTGCTTCATTTAATGTATCTATTACTATATTTAAATCATTAAATTTTGATATTTTGTACGCAACTATTTTTCTATCATATAAATCTAATACTGTTGATAAATAAGCTCTTTTACCTTTGAATATAAGATATGTTATATCTGTTGTCCAAATTTTGTTTTCTTTATTTACATTAAATTTTCTTTTTACTAAATTTGGCTTTACATTTGCTTCAATTCTTTTAAATCCTGGATTTTTCTTTTTACGTGTATATTGTGGCTTTATATTATATTTGTTCATTATTCTTTGTACTTTTTTATGATTAAACATTACACCATATTTAATCAATAATCCTTCACAAACCCTACGATATCCATATGTACCTTTTGACTCATCAAATATTTCTTTAATTAATAAATAATCATAATAATCTTTATCTTCACAATCACGATACTTATAATATATTCTTTGACTTATATCTAATGCTGCACACATGTTTTTTAATTTATATGTATTAATATATAAATTTATAAATGTTACTTTTTCTCTCGTTGTGCCTTTATGAATTCCTGGTATTTTTTTAATATTTCATATCTTTCTTTATAATCAATATTTGTTTCTTTTGGTCTACCTCTTTTATGATTTATATCATTTTGAACAGTACCATTTTTTCTATATTTTCTAATCCAATTAAATATTGATTTATATGAAATATTATATTCTTTTTCTAAACTGTTTAAAGATTTTCCTTCATTGAAAAATTTTGCTATTATTTCATTTTTCAATTCTTCTGAATAATGTTTACCCATAAAAATAACACCTACCTTTCTTGGTAAGTGTTATTCTATCATATCTCTTTTTTTATGTGTGAACTAAATGGGGTTCACTTCATTAGAGGCTTCTTAAAAAATTATTTACCAAATAATGTATTTACTTGTATTTCTTTTATTCTTAGATGTATGTTTTATTAAAGCTAAAACTATTCCTAAGCTCATTGCTAACGAAACAAAATTAATAATTATTTCATCTGAAGTCTTTGGGTTTTTAGATTCATCTTTTGGTTCTGGTTTTTCATCATTATACTCTTCCGCATCATCAGGTTTTTCTGGCTCTGGTTCATCTGGAGTTGGTTCTTCAGGTTCTGGCTCGTCTTCACCTATATTTTTAAATTTAACATATACTGTTTCATCAGGTTCAACTGAACCAATTTCTCCTTCAGATACTATAGTATAACCTTGACTATCTGTTTCTTCAACAGTATAGTTCATTCCAGCAGGTAAATTTAAGATTAATTTGTTTTCTCCATCTTTTAGAGTAAAGCGAGCAACACCATTTATAAATTCTAAATCTCCGTAAACACCATTAATATCTGTATTGATAGAACCATCGTCATTAGTTATCGTTATTTTAAATGAAAATTCTTCATCACCTTTTTTATTTTCAACTTCTTTGCTTACATTAATGTTACCAACTTTATGCTCAATATTCATAATAATTTTAGCTGTAAAATCTAGTCCTCCGTGACTTGGACATTTATTTAGCGCATCAATTATATCTCTAGGTCCCATAACAATTTCAACATTGTTTAAAAATTCTTCTTCAATATTACTGCCGTCACTAGAATATGAATCAACAATATTGCCATCATCATCTAGGATTGTAACATTTCTTTGTAAAGGAACTATATGCAAGTCTGCATTGAATACAACTTTCTCAATCTCTGAAAATGGAACATTTCTTACAGCAATTTGAGGAATTATAGTTCCAGCTCTTACTTCATCATCAATTACATTTCCATTAGAATCTATAAGGTTGCCGTTTTCATTAGTAACATATGCAGATGTACTTTCAAACTGAGTTTCATTTTCTCCATGATTTTGCCAATATTCACTTTCTTGAAGTGTAATTAAGGTATTACCATCTCTATCAAATACTTCACTACCATGAATTTCTCTAGTATATGCATTATAAATTGTCTTTGTTATCTTTCTATTACCTTCAGGTGTTGTATCAGTTTCAACTAAAGTATAAGATCCTCCATCAGCTATTTCAAAATCAAAATGATGCACATAATCAGTTGATGGTTTCACAGTAATATAGAATATTTCATTTCCAAAAGTAACTGATTCAGATCCATTAGTTGAGTTTACTTTTATTTCAGCTGAAATTCTCTTATATCCTTGTAAGTCACCAGAAAGTTGTTCAGAAACAACATAATTATCAGATCCATTATAATTATGGTCTTTTATAGGTACAAATTCTAAGCCATCAGTTAGAGTCATTGTTGTATCATCATCATCTTTTGTATAAGTACAAAGAACCACAGTATCAAATCTGCATAAATGATAAGAAAATCTTTCATTTTCTCCATTTTTAATCCATTGAGGTACTAAATGATCATCAGAGACAAAACCTTGAGGGTAAGAATTATATATATTTCTCATCACTGTATCTGTATCGATATATTCATGAAGTGTATCTTTATTTAATTCTTTAATAGAGCTTACAACATTAATAGGATATTTAACAGATACATATAGAGTTTCCTTTATTGTTCCACTATCATCTTTAAGATTTACTTCAACATTACCAGGATGAAGTCCACGATAAGTAGCCTTAACTGTGCTTCCGTCCTCATAAGAATCTTGAACAGTAGATAGGAACTGTTGATCAGAAACTTCTAAATGTAGTCCACTAGAATCAATTGCAGATAATTCTAACTTATCTCCAACATAAACTATATATCTATTAGAATCGCTATTTAATCCTGTATTTTTGCCATTTAGCATTTGGGTAGCAGTATTTTTATTTACATTTGTAAACTTATTTGCTGCCATTTTCATATTTCTTATTTTGATATTGTTTGGTGGTTCAACATTAAATGTTATTTCATCAACAGCAGCAGTTCCGTTTTTTGCAAGGCTAACTTTTTGTTGGCCTACAGCATTTACTCTACAAGTAGATCTTTGCAACCAGCTTCCGTTATCTAGTTTTGTCCATTCATTTTGTACAGTAACTGCATCCCATGACCAGAATCCACTTCCATAGTTTTGTTGAACACTAGGTTGATTTCCATTCATATTTAAATTACCATCAAAAACAGCCTCTAAAACAATTTCATCGCCAACTGTTAAAGTCATATTATGAGGGTTTTCAGATCTATTATTTCCATTTACAACATAGATTTTGTTTGGTCTATAAACTCTTACTGGTAAAGTTTCAATAGTTGTATAAGGATCATCCTTTTCTCTAATTATAACTGTACTAGTTCCAGGATTTCTTGCAGTATATGCAAAAGCCATTCTATTTTCACCATCATCCCAAATATCTTGAATAGTCTTTTCAAGAATATTACCAGAATTATTTAATAAATCTGAACAGATAGTTTCTTTGTTTTCTAAATATTTTTCATGTGTTTCATAGCCTGCAAAAAAGACAGTCTCTTCACCTACATATGTTATATAAGGATTTGTTTCATTGAATTTATTTTTTATAGTAGGTCTATTCCATGAGTCCCAATAAAAAACATACAAGCTAGCATCATTATCATCTCCAGCTAGCACTTTTTTATCAAAAAGATTATTAGTTTTACCTAGAAATATAAAAGATAAAACATTATTAAAAATGCCAGTTAATGTTATAATCATAATAAGAATTAGAATTCTTTTTAATAATTCAACATTTATTTTTTTCTTCATAAAAATATACCTTCCTTCGCATATTCTCTATTTATATTTATACTAAAAAGAAGGTTCTTTTTAAATTGATTATACATTTAATTCATATTCCTGTAACACTAATGTAAAAGAAGAGCTATTCCTAATAGAATGGCCCTTCTTAATGTAATTTCTAATTTAATTTACCATAATACATATCACTGAACATTCCGCCTTTTTCTATTAGCTCATCAAACTTTCCTTCCTCCTCTATATGTCCCTTATTAAGAACTATTATCCTATCACAATTTTTTAATGTAGTTAATCTATGAGCTATAGCGATAATTGTTGTATTATTCTCAGATTTCATTTTTTCAATTTCTTCTTGAATGTGTTTTTCAGAGGTATTATCTAAAGCAGAAGTTGCCTCATCTAATATAAGTATTTTTGGTTTTCTTAAAAATATTCGAGCAATTGCAATTCTTTGCCTTTGTCCTCCTGATAAATTATTTCCACCTTCCGAAACCATTGTTTCAAATTTATCAGGTAATCCATTAATAAAATCTAGAATGAATGCCCTTTTAGATGCCTCTTCTACTTCATCCATTGATACTTCTCTATCAATACCATAAGTAATATTATCATATATTGATCCAGCAATTAAAAATGGACTTTGAGGAACTAGTGCTATTATTTTAGAAATATCTTTTCTAGTTAAATTATTTAAATTCACATCATCTATTAATATTGTTCCATTAGCTTTTTCTAACTTACAAATTGATTTAATTAATGATGATTTGCCACAACCAGAAGGGCCGGCTATACCTATATATGTACCTTTATCAATATTAATATTAAAGTTATCTAAGATAATTTTATCTTCGCTTTCAGGATAATAAAAGTCTACATTCTCCATATTTATCATTTCATCAGTTTTTTTATCCTCTAATTTTGATTCTATTGGCAAATATGAAAAATCATTTTCTATTTCAGTCATATTAAAGAAATCTGTGGCTAGAACTGTACACTCAGATACTTCATCAAAAATCCTATGAAGCTCTTCTAATGGTTTTAATAACTGGTTGAAACATAGATATGCTGTTAAAACACTACCAACTGATATGATATCTTTAGTAGCTAAATATGTTGACATACCTATTACTAGTACAGTAAATACTGCCTGATTAATGAATTTCAAACAATCATATAAAGCCATGGCTTTATGGTGTTTCATTTCTTTTGCTCTAAGGAATTCCGATTTATTATCAAATCTATTAGTTTCGAAATCTAAGCTATCACATATTCTAATTACTTCAATTCCATTTATTAATTCAACAATAGTTCCATCCATTTCAGATTTGCTATTTAGCAATTCAACTCTTATTCCTTTTTGGCTTTTAATCTGCTTTAGAACTATAAAAACACCAATAGGAATCACAAGCATCATAGGCAATGCTAAAGTAATTGGAAGAGTAATAAATATTGTAATAATTGCTGCTATACTATTAAAAATTGCAGGTGCAAAATCCATGAACAATAATTTTTCTAATTTTATTGTTCCGTCTAAGCATCTATTTAATCTTCCATGAATATTTCCAGTCATATTCTTTCTAAAATATGATAATGGGGCCATAAGAAGAGATTTAATAACTAATCCTCTTGCCTTCTTTTCAGTTCTTGTTGCAATATCTTCAACTAATACTCTTCTTACAATTTTAATAATCTCATTTACAACATTAACAATTAGTATAAAGATTAAGAATGGTATAACTTTTTCAAAAGAAATTGATTCTTTTGCCAAAATATCATCTGTCAACCACCCTATAGCTTTTGGTGTCATTTGGGCCAACACAGCAGAAATAATCATTATTAAAATAATAATGATAAAAATTAGTTTTTGTTTTTTATCTAAAAGCTTGTATATCTTTTTTAATACATTTGATAAATTATTCTTTTTCATATAATTCCTTATTTATAGTTTAATAATTCTTTAAATTCTGAATAATTAGATTCTGAGTTTAAATGACCACCGTTCTTTATGCAAAATTGTTTATTAGCTATTAAATCAGCAAAATCTTTTTCTGTATCTTCTGATCTAACATAATAAAGAATTTCATCTATATTATTGTCTAGTCTCCTAATTTGACTTAGGAAAGATTTATCATACTTTTCTGGGTTATTATGACATTTTAGAACCATACTTGAAATAGGGATTTTAGCTTCATGAATCCATATCTCAACAAATTCTTTAAAATCATTAATGTTTTTTTGACTTATCTTTATGTTTTCTATCATTGATTTATTTATTTCATATAATGAATTAACCATTATTTTCTCTTCATATGTGGTTGGTTCTGGAAGTGTTTCTAATATTAAAAACTTCTTATCAAGCTTTTCAAGATTATCCATAAATAATTTATAAAACTTATTTTTTCTTATATAGCTAATAGCTAATATTAGCACTCCACTTAAAATAAAAAATATAAATGTTATTATTAATGCAATGCTTGGTGTTTTAAATGCAGCAAGCATTAATGTTATTAATATTGCTGTAACTAAATAAATTACTATACCTATTAAATTATCTTTTACATATTTTAAAAATTTCATATTATTCTATATCCTATTCCTTTTCTTGTTTCTATAATATTATCATATCCAAGCTCAAAGAGTTTTGCTCTTAATCTGCTTATATTAACAGTTAAAGCATTTTCGTTTATATATTCATCATTATTCCAAAGGTCAGTCATTATCTCATCCTTTGAAACTATTCTGTCTTGATGGTTTAAAAGCAAACTGAAAATTATTATTTCATTTTTAGTTAATATCACTTTTCCATTTTTATTTTTCACTATTCCTTTTCCAATATCAAAACTTAAATCCTTATACGAAATAATATTTGAATTTAGATCACACCTTTTAAAAATAGCTGCAATCTTTAATAATAATATTGTTGGATTATATGGCTTTATTATATAATCATCTGCTCCATAAGAATAAGACAACACTTCATCCGTTTCTTCAGATTTACTTGTAACCATGATAACAGGTATATTTGATTCTTTCCTTATTTCTTTTAACAAAATCTCTCCATTTAATATAGGAATATTAATATCAAGCAATATAAGGTCTGCTCCTGCTTTTAATATCTCACTTTTAGCATTTGTAAAATCACTTAATATGCATGCTTCATAATTTGAATTTTCTAATAAATTATATAATTCCTCTGCAATTACCTTATCATCTTCGACAATCATTATCTTCTTCATATTTAATCCTCCAAAATGATTATATCACTCTTTATTTAAAAATAACCTTACATTTCTGTAAGGTAAAAAACTAATATTTTTGAAGTATAACTTCCTTATTAAACACTTTTGTCTAACAATTTATTTGTTCTTATATAATGTCCTTCTTGCACTGCAGCAAATGCTAATTTAAGACTATTTTAATTAACTTTTTATATCTTTTTTGCAAAAAATAAGGATGATTTTTTGTCATCACCCTTACTTTTTGTCCACAACGCTATATTTTTGCATTTTTTGTATTTTCTGTAATTCACTATTTTCAATGGTCTAAGCATTTTTGCCGTGACAGTTCTTATACTTCTTACCACTTCCACATGGACATGGATCATTTCTTCCAACTTTAGGTTCTTCATTTTTGATTGTTCTACTCATTGATTCATGTTTACCAGTGTCAGCTTCTTTACCATCTACTAAGTCGATGGCATTATCTGTGTTAGCAAGTTTAGTATCAGTAATTCTTACTTGTTCTTGTCTTTTAGCACCTTCGTCACGTTTTGTTACATGCATTAGAAGTTTAACAACATCATATTGGATATCATATGTCATTTCATCAAACATATCAAATCCTTCTTCGCGATATACAACTACTGGATCTCTTTGACCATAAGCACGAAGACCAATACCGTTCTTTAACTCATCCATGTTATCGATATGTTGCATCCATTTTTCATCAACTATCTTTAACATAACAACACGCTCTAATTCTTCAAATGACTCTCCGAATCTTTCGCTCTTATCATCATATATCTTATGAGCTCTTTCTTTTAATTCTTCAATAACTTTTTCACTGTCAATTTTTTCATCTTTTAAAGATGATAAATCATCAAATCCAAATTCATTGAATAATTCTTGTTTTAGCGCACTTATATCATCTGATGATGGCTTTTCACCAATAAAGTTTGGAACAATAGCTTCTGCTAAGTTATCAATCATTCCTGAGATATCATCGCCTAGGTTTTCACCATCAAGAACTTCTCTTCTTTGATTATAGATAATAGTTCTTTGTTTATTCATAACGTCATCATATTGAAGAACGTTCTTTCTAATACTAAAGTTTCTACCTTCAACTTTCTTTTGAGCACTTTCAACAGCTCTTGAGATAATTCTTGATTCAATAGGCATATCGTCTTTGACACCAATTGAATTATAAACTTTAGTAATTGTCTTTCCACCGAAAATTTTCATTAAATCATCATCTAATGAAATATAGAATCTAGATTCTCCAGGATCACCTTGACGTCCAGAACGACCTCTTAACTGGTTATCAATACGTCTTGATTCATGTCTTGATGTACCAATAATTTTTAAACCACCAGCTTCGATTACTTTCTCTTTTTCATCTTCGATACCTTTATTGAATTTATCAACTAATTTTCTAAATTCTTTTCTTCTAGCTAAAATTGCTTCATCATCTGTCTCATTATATGCAACAGCTTCTTCTATTTCGTCATAAGTGTAAGTTTTAAGCATTTCTTGACGAGCTAGATATTCACTATTACCACCTAACATAATATCGGTACCACGACCAGCCATGTTAGTAGCAATTGTAACTGCTTTAAATTTACCAGCTTGAGCTATAATTTCAGCCTCTTTTTCATGGAATTTAGCATTTAATACGTTGTGAGGAATATTTTGTTTTCTAAGTAATTTACTTAATTTCTCAGATTTATCAATTGAAATAGTACCAACTAGTACTGGTTGACCTTTTTCATATGATTCTTTAATATCTTCAACAACAGCATTAAATTTAGCATCTTCAGTTTTATAAATAATATCTGGATTATCTTGTCTAATCATAGGTTTGTTAGTAGGAATTTCAATAACATCTAATTTATAGATTTCATTGAATTCTTCTTGCTCTGTCATAGCTGTACCAGTCATACCTGATAATTTATTATACATTCTAAAGAAGTTCTGGAATGTAATATTAGCAAGAGTTTTAGATTCATCAGCAACTCTAACATGCTCTTTAGCTTCAATAGCTTGATGTAAACCATTGTTATAACGACGACCATACATGATACGTCCAGTGAATTCATCAACGATTAGAACTTCTCCACCTTTAACAATGTAATCAACATCTTTCTTCATGATTCCATGAGCTCTTAAAGCTTGATTAATTGCATGTACTAATTCAGAGTTCTCTATATCATCTAAGTTCTTTAAGCCAAATTCTTTTTCAGCTTTAGCAATACCCTTCATTGTTAGTGAAGCAGATTTAGCTTTTAAGTCAACAACATAATCATATTTTTCATTGTCATCTTGTTGTTTAAAGTCTTTAACATCTTCTTCAATAATAACTCTAGGCTCTAATCTTGCAACAAATCTATCAGCTTTCTTATATATATCAGATGCTTGATTAGCTCTACCAGAAATAATTAATGGTGTTCTAGCCTCATCAATTAAGATAGAGTCAATCTCATCGACAATCGCATAATTTAATTCTCTTTGAACTAATTGGTTCTTGTAAATTACCATGTTATCTCTTAGATAATCGAAACCAAATTCATTGTTAGTTCCATAAGTAATATCACAAGCATATGCTTCTTGCTTTTCTTTAGGAGTCATACCAGCAATAACTAATCCTACTGTAAGACCTAAGAAATTATATATTTTACCCATCCACTCACTATCACGTCTAGCTAGGTAATCATTAACTGTAATTATATGAACACCTTTACCAGTTAGTGCGTTTAAGTAAGCAGGTAATGTAGCAACTAAAGTTTTACCTTCACCGGTTCTCATTTCGGCAATTCTTCCTTGGTGTAATATAATACCACCAATTAATTGAACATCGAAATGTCTCATTCCTGTTACTCTTTTTGAAGCTTCTCTTACAACAGCAAAAGCTTCAGGTAAAAGATCATCTAGTGTTTTACCATCTTCTAATTCATCTTTAAATTCTTGAGTTTTAGCCCTTAGTTCTTCATCAGATAGACTTTCAAGTTTATCTTCTAAAGCATTAATTTTCTTAACTATAGGCATTACCCTTTTTACTTCTTTTTCGCTATATGATTTAAAAAGTTTCATTTTTACCTCTTTATATTGTAATCTTAATATTGTTATCTTTAGAATTGTTTATAATACGTCTTATATATTATATAACATATTTCAAATTTTGCAAGGCTTTTTTACTCTAAGAAGCATTTTACCATGTCAATTTCGAAATTATCGAAAGGATTAAAGTTAATATAAACCTTTTTATCGTTTAAATTATTCTTTACCTTCTCTGCATCTCCAAATTTATCAGTAAGAATTAAAATACCATTGCTTGAACCTTTATTAAGTGCATTTTTGTATATATATTGAGCAGATTTACTTTCATAAACTGTAAGATTAATTAAATTCATCTCACAATAATTCTCAAGTAAATTCTCAAGGAACTTATAATCTTCAGATTCTGTATAAAGATCTAAAGTAAATAATGGTTGCATAATAACCTTTACGCCCATTTTATCTAATTCTGCATATTTTTCTTTATTATCAAATACATATACATAGTTTAGACCTTTATCTTTGATAAATTGATTTAAATCTTTAACATTCATATAATCAATAATTTCATTAGTATTTTTATACCAATTCTTTTTCATGAAATCATTTAATAAAGATTCAATTTCATGGTTCAAAGAAGTTGATTGTTGAGAAATTTCAATAGTGATATTTACTTCATTAATCATAGAATATAAATAGATTAAAATAGTTGTATATGGATTACCATTTGTAAAGAATAAATAATCCTTTTTCGCTAAATTCTCTTTGTTATAATACATAAAAGCTTCTATAATAGCAGAAACTTTTGCTGGATCATAATCAAAATTTGAAGCGGCATCATTTTTATTAAGTTGAATTAAATTATCTTTCTTCTCATCGAAAATCTTTTTTAAATCTTCAATTACAGTCTTTTGCATTTTTAATTCCTTTCAAGGTCTAAATTAACCTATTTCCATATTATTTTCTTGTTCTAATACAGTTTGTGCTAATTTATGTCCTCCAGTTATTTTTTTCTTTAGTTGTGATATCCATGATCTACTCTTATGAAGAGTTTTGCTTGCATCGTTTTTATCGCCATATCTATAAGCATCTATTAAAGTTCTATAATTAAAATCTACAATATTTCCATCTTTATCTCTTATAAATAAATCCTCATCTAAACTTTCAGCTAATTCATCAGATAATACATATGTAGCATGAGTTGTTAGTTGTGAGTTCATATCATTCTTTGTTGTATACATTTGTTCAAATATGTATTTATTATATTTTGATGAATGGAATAAAATCTTTGAACCCAAAATCTTACTTGTCATAGAAGGATCTATGGAAATAATATCTCTATATCTTAAAGGATAAGGCATTACTTCTTGTTCTTTTTTCTTAGTTCCACCTTCAGTTTTTTCTCTAGATGTATGAGTTCCTTCATTTTTACTTTTTTCACTAGAAGCGTATTCTAAACATCTTTGTAGTAAATAATCATAATTTTCTAAGTCTACTTCACTATTTTCTATATAAGTATCAAGAAGTACTTTCATTTTAAGTTCATTTGGAATAGGATAATTACTTAAAATATATTCTAACCTATCCCTTTTTGTTGTTGACCCCTTTTGATCCTTAAATAACAATTCACAATCTTCTACTTTTAAATCTTGTGTTTTAATTAAATCTGCCAAAATATCTAATAAGTATTTATTAGATTTTATATTACTATCATCAAATAAATCAAGTATATTTTTACCATCTATTACATTTTCTCTATAATAAAATGCAAATTTATCTCTTCTGTTACTTTTAGATAGTTCTGCTCTTTGTTTAGTATATAATTTCTTTTTATTTGCTCCTGGCATAAAAACTTCAAAAGCTCTTTTATATTTGCTAAAAAGTCTAATCTTTTCCTCATTTGAAGTATTAATAGCATTTGAAAATAGAGCTAAATATCTATCTTCATTAAAGCAACTAGATAAATCTCTACCATCTCCAAATAATAATAAATTATTATATGATATATTACCTGCTAGATACTTTTCAATAATCTCTCTATATGTAATATTTCTTGATTCATATAATTGAGTTAACACCATGGCATTATCTTCAAGTGAAGTCCCTTTTACTATAGTAGGTAAGTCATCACTTGATATTTCACCATTAAGAACCATTAAAGTTGTTTGCCTTTTTTCTGGTACTTCTCCTTTATCATCAATATGTTCTTTTAAAGATCTTACATCAATTAAGCCTTGATGATATAAGTGTTTAGCAACCCCAGGGTAAAGAATTAAATAGTCTAATTCATCTTCTAATTCTCTATTTTTTGTAAAAGAATTTTTAGAACTTTCTCTAAATAATTTTCTTTGAAATTCATAGTTTGCTTTTAATAGATATTCATCAGGGTCAACAAATATTGGTTTATCCTCATATTTGTCTCCTTCTTCTTGCATCGCTTTGGATATTATATCTTCGTATAAATATTTATAAAAAGAAACAAGTTGTGTTGTGCTTTGATCAAATCCATATAAAGTATTGATATTATAATCAGAATAAAAGTTACTAAGAGTTTCAACATCTTTGATTGATATATCATTATCTAGATATAGTTTTTTCAAAAAGTTTTCATCAATAATTTCATCTTCTAAAAGCATATATAATTTAGATGTTGGAATTGTAGAATCAGGATTCTTAGTAGAGCTCTTAATTAAGGAACTAACAAGGCTTACTAATTCAGTTTTAGGAATTATTCTTCTAAAAGCTTCATCTTCAATAGGCCATTTAACATAATCTGTTTGTTTAATTCCATTTTCTTGCAAATATCTATTAAAAGTATTTACTACAATTTTTTGTTCATCTAAAGAGTATAGTCTACAATATCTTTTAAGTTCATCATCTTTAACCAATCCAAATGATGAAGCAAATGATAATGTGGCCTCTTTATCTAATGAATCAGAAAAATATTTTTCAAATAACTCTTTGTTAATTAATCCTAATGTAATGAGAGTATCTATATTGCTTCCATCTTGTTCTAGAAAATGATTTGTTAGCTTTGAAGATATTTCCCCAAACTCAACTAAAAAATTTCTTCCTGCATATTCATCTCTATAATTTTCATCTAAATATTGGTCAGCATTAATATAAAAGTTAA
>DGSM01000078.1 GCA_002393975.1 Clostridiales bacterium UBA4362 | reverse complement strand
TTGTTTATTATTTGTTTATTATTTGATCATTGTTTTCTCAATATTACAAATAACCCATCCATACTCATTGCTAGTAATCATACTATTGCAATATGGACAATACTCTGTGACAGCAACTTTAACTTTTGCTCCACAATTTGGACAAATAGTATCTCTTCCAGCTTCAAAATTTTCATCTGTTTTAGTTGCAGCACTTCTAACATATGTCACTCTATACAAGTATGTCTTTTTCTTATTTTCTTTTGGATTTGCTACCTCATTTTTTTGTATTACATAGTCTTTCATTTTTATTACATAATCAACTATAATATTTTCTTTTTCACTTGTTTTAGAATAGCTATTTAAAAAGCATCCTTCTATGGAAACATCTTCTCTTACATTTTTTTGATTCTTACTTGAAAAATCTTCTATAATTTTACGATGTTGTTCATATAATTCATCTGTTTCTATATCACGGATTTTATCTAAATTTCCTTCAGTCCAATATGTTTGCATATCTAAAAAAGTCTTACAAACATCACTTTTAAATTTGACAATGCTGAACTCAGGATCATTTCCTTTAATTTCTTTATTAATCTGAATTTCTTTGCGTTCAATTTCTAGCTTCTTTTTAGTATCTTCATAGTTGTCTATCGTATCTAAGTTATATTTTCCTTCAACATCTTTCACAGAATCACTAATTTTTCCATCGTACTTTCTGTGCTTTTTTTTATAATCAAAGTATATTACTAAAGTTGCTATCCAAACAAAGCCAAGTAACGCAATAATTGCCATTATTGTCCACTTCTTTAAAGTATCAATTGGTCCGTATAAAACATCATCTAAACTTATTGTTTCTGACTCTAGTTCAGTTAAGATTTTACTTATAAAAAAAATCTGTCCCATATATGGTTTCCTTATTATTTTTTATAATTCAGTTCTACCCTCAAAAGCTTTTCCTAAAGTGAATTCATCTGTATATTCCAAATCTCCACCAACTGGAAGTCCATGAGCAAGTCTAGTTGTCTTTACCCCCATTGGTTTAACTAATTTTGAAATATACATTGCAGTTGCTTCTCCTTCAACTTTTGGATTTGTCGCTAAAATTACCTCTTTAACACTGCCATCCATTAGTCTTGCTATCAACTCTTTAATTTTTATATCTTCTGGTCCAATCCCATCCATAGGAGATATAGTTCCATGTAGCACATGATATAATCCTTTATATTCATGTATTCTTTCTATAGATACTACATCTTTAAAATCTTCAACCACACATATTTGACTTGCATCTCTTTTAGGATTTGAGCAAATTTCACATGGATCACTATCTGATATATTAAAGCATTTTGAGCATAATTTTAAATTCTTTTTAGCATCAATAATTGATTTTACAAATTCATCAGTCTCTTCTTTACTAGTATTAAGCATATAAAAAGCTAATCTTACTGCTGTTTTATGTCCAATACTAGGCAGTCTTTCAAAACTCTCTATTAGTTTTTCAACTGATGGTGAATAATAAGACATGTTATTACCTCTTAAGTCAAGTTCTATTACATTAATCCTGGAATATTATATTTTCCAAATGCTTCATTTGTTGCTTGATCAACTTTCTTTAACGCGTCATTAACACAAGTAAGAACTAAATCTTGTAGCATTTCAGGATCATCTGGATCAATAACTTCTGGTTTTATTTTTATTTCTTCTATAGTTTTTGTTCCACTAACTTTTACATATATAGCTCCACCACCTGCTGTACTTTCAAAGCTTTTGCTAGCTAAATCTTCTTGTGATTTCTCCATGTCTTCTTGCATTTTTTTAGCTTGTTTAAGAAGTTGGTTCATATTCATTCCGCCCATTCCTGGCATTCCTCCAGGCATTCTTCCATTAAATCCTTTTGACATCTTTCTATCTCCTTATTCTTATTCATCTATTTCATTTATAGGAATTCCTAAATCTTCTATTCCTCCAGATTTAGTATCTTCTTTTTTGCTTTTAGTGCCATTCTTTTTTACAAGTTTCACATTCATTACTTGTCCGCATTCTGCTGATATTAATTCTTTTAGTTTGTGTTCAACTTCAGGATTACCAAAAGCAATATTCATAAAAACTTCACTCGTTTGAGTTGTTAAAATTCCAACATTAAGGTCATCTATTTTATATGCTTTTGAATTTGCTAGTCCTTGTCTTAACATTGTATAGCTTCCATCACTAGGAAGTTTTTCTATTATATTGTTTAAGTCAATTTCGTTCTTAAGCTTTGTTTCCGTAGTAATAGATGGCTCTTTTTTTGTTGTATTTTTTGTTTCTATATCTTTTTTTTCTTCTATTTTTATTTCTTTTTTTGTTTCAACTTTTTGCTCATCTTTTGATTTTATTGCCACAGTTTCTTTTTTTGTCTCAACCTTTTTGGGTTCAATTTTAATTGTCTCTACTTTATCTTCTATCATCATGGCAAGATTAATCATTCCCGCTTCAAATACAATATCTTTTTGAGTAGCCCATTTTAAATCATTCTCTAGCTTTGATATTGCATAAATTAAGCTTAGCAATCTTTGTTTTTCAACTTTTTGAGTTATTACTTTCATTCTGTCTTTTTCACTAGCTGAATATATATTAGAGTATTCCCCAGTTGATTTTAAAATTAACAAATCTTTTACAAACTTAACTATTTGCCATAAGAAGTTATTTGATACTGTACCCTCTCTATTAATCTTTTCACAAAGTTCTATTACTTTATCCGTATCATAATCAACTATTGCCTCTACCATATTTATGATGTACTCCATTTCAGGAATACCCGCAAGTTTTTTGATTTTTTCACTATCTATATGGTTTTCACCATCTTGAGCACATCTTTCTAGTATTGATAAAGCATCTCTCATAGCACCATCTGCAAGTTCTGCTATTAGTTCAAGTGAATCTTCTGTATATTCAATTTTACAATCTTTGCAAATAGTTTCTAAATTCTCAACAATGTATTCTGTTGAAATCTTCTTAAAGTCAAATCGTAAACATCTAGATATTATAGTTGCTGGAATTTTTTGTGGGTCTGTTGTACAAAGAATAAATTTTACATGTGATGGGGGTTCTTCCAATGTTTTTAGTAGTGCATTAAAAGCTCCTGTTGATAACATGTGAACCTCATCAATGATGTATATTCTATATTTTGCTGTAACTGGTAAGAAATTCACTTGTTCTATGATTGATCTAATATTATCTACACCATTGTTTGATGCAGCATCTAATTCAACTATATCAGTAAGGGATCCATCAAGTGCAGCTTTACATATCTCGCATTCGTTACATGGTTCTCCATCTTTAGGATTAAGACAATTAACTGCTCTTGCTAAAACTTTAGCAGATGATGTTTTACCACATCCTCGTGAACCAGTAAAAAGGTATGCGTGTCCTACTCTATTGTTTATTACTTGATTTTTAAGAGTAGTTGTAATGTGTTCTTGTCCTAGTATTTCGCTAAATGTTTTAGGTCTAAATCTCCTATATAAAGAAGTATATTCCAATTTGATCTCCTTAATTCCATATATTAAAAGAGGTATGCCTTCCTCCATTTTAGGATATTCCCACATATAGTTTCTACTTATTGCTGCTTCCTTCCGGACCTGACAAGGTTCATAGGCTTTTATTGAGAATACCCTAAAATAGAGGAATAACTCATACCTTCCGCATTATATTATAATTTTTACTGTTTTACAAGTAAATTTTATTAATCTCGCTTAAATATTACATCTGATAAATCAGTTTTATCTAACTTACTTGTTCCTTCTTCTATTATATTACCACATGGCATATCTACTACAAAAGTTCCTCTATATATTATGTCATTGCTTGTATCAAGTAAGATGTCAAATTTAAGTGTAAATTTTAAACTTTCAAGAGATATATTAGCATCTTTTAAAAGTCTTCCATCATATATTATTTCATCTGCATTCGATTGTAGCTTTCCTAAATTAAAGTTAGCAACTCTAAATAGTATGCTTCCTCCATTGCTACAAATTTTTAGATTTTTATGATCATCATTTTCATTTCCTTTAAAAGTCAAACTTGATCTTATTTCATAATCATCACTATATTCAAATTTAGTTCCTTCTTTTGAAGAAGGCATATATGTTTTTATTCCTTCAATTCCTTCGCATTTTACATTTTCGATAGTTACATTTCTTATATGAACTTGATCATCATTAGATTTTGCAAAGTGAATATATATATCATTATATTGAATTAAATCTAAATTCCATCTGTATCCTTCTGGATTATCATCATTTGCTATTCCCTCACACGCACTTATAACTAGCATCTCATCAGGTTTAAAAGGCATGTTAACTTCACCAATAAAATGATATTTAATTGTTATTGAAAGCACTATTGTTAAACATATAATAACAAAAATCCACATGCTTGATCTTTTTATTTTTTCTTTAATTAATCTATTCATATATAAATTATACCATCTCCATTTAAAATTTGATAGTCTTCATTAATTGGCGGAGAGAGTGGGATTCGAACCCACGTGCAGTGAAAACCACGATCTGTTTTCGAGACAGTCCCGTTATGACCACTTCGGCATCTCTCCAAAAAAGCTGAATGAATTATAGCATATTTAATACTATGTAATCAATTTTAAAAATGCAAAGACCACGCAAAACTACTCGCGTGGCCTTTGAGAATTGGTAAATGAAAGCTCAAGAATCAGGTGTCGTTTAGCTAATCATAGAATTTAGCATTCAATGATTAGCTTTTAACTCTGAAAGAAGTTTTTCTAACGAATCAGCAAAAGATTGTTTTGTAATCTTTATTGCTCCCTGCTTTGATTTGCAAATAGCTATAGGAACAATATCATGCCAATCCGCGATAAACTTCATTAAATCATAAGAAACTCCATCTGCATAGTGAGGAACTGGGCCTATTATAACTCCCGCAAGCTTATCACTTCTTATTTTGATTTCACGATTTTTAATCTTACTATAGTCAGATGCAAACCGAAAATCAGAATTAGAAAAGCCATGTGTTCTTTTAGCATAGCCCACTAAGTTTCTGGGCTTACAGGCACAGTCTCCAATTACTAATATGTGTCTACCACGTAATATCTGATGTCCTATATCTGCTGCGTATTCTTTCCTAGAAGTCTCGATGAACGCCCCTGAATTGATATAATTCATTAAGGCATTATACGCATTAGATGCATAGGCTAACTGTGTTTCAAGCTCAGCAATTTTTTTGTCTTTTTCGTTGCAAGCTATCTCAAGCAATTCTTCCTTCCGGACTAATTGCGCGAAATCACTCGCACTTACCTGAATGTTAAAATTTAGTTCATTCATATGCCACCTCTTTTATGTGTTGCTTCCTTTTACCATTCTCGTTGTATCAAAATCGATACAAAGTTGATTATACAGCAAAGATGCCCGAAACTCAATCGTTTTAGGCACCTTTTTCTTTTAATTTTTATATCTATTATTTATTCTTTCTTAGTTCTGCAAAAAAATCTTTTAAAATCTTTTTACATTCCTCTTCTAAAATTCCTGTTTCGCATTCAACATGATGGTTAAACTTGTAATCTTCTAAGAGATTTAGAACCGATCCACAACTTCCTGTTTTCTCATCCATTGTTCCAATATATACTTTTTTTATTCTAGATTGAATTAATGCTCCCGCACACATAGAACAAGGTTCTAAAGTTACATACATTTCACAATTTTCTAGTCTCCATGCTTTTAGTTTTTTACTTGCTTTTTGTATAGCAATTATCTCTGCATGTTTCGTTGTATCTTTTTTCTTTTCTTTTTGATTATGTGCTCTAGCTATTATCTTTCCATCTTTAACAATAATACATCCTACAGGAATTTCTAATTCTTTATATGCTTTTTGAGCTTCCTTTAGAGCCTCCTTCATATATAATTCTTTATCCATTTGCACCTTTAATTTTTCTTTCTTTTATCTATATATTTTTCTCTATTCTTTTTTAATCTTTCATTATTAGGTTGTTTCTTTATTGCTTCTTCAACAAATTCTATTGCTTTGTCATAATTTCCTAGATAATAAAAGCATAATGACATATCATCCTCTATTGTTCCATCCCAACAATCTCTATCTTCAGATCTAATTTTATTTTTCTCTTTAATTTCTAAAGCCTTAAACCCATAACCTAATGCTTTATCATATTCTTTTAATTTATAATATACTTTTAACAAGTTAACATATGGAGTTCTACATCTTTTATTATTTTTTAAGCATTTAATTCCCCAAAGTCTTGCTTCTTGAAAATAGTTTAACGCACAATAAGATTTAGTTAGATAAGAATATGTTTGACCTAGTTCTTCTTCGAAAGGAATTTCATAGTTGCCATAAACATCTATATATTTATGGCACATTTGAATACATTTTTCCCATTGACATGTATGTTTATATTCTCTAGCTAAAAGGTAAATATTTCTCCTATCTAAAGGATTATTTTTAACATATTCCTCTAGAATATTCAAATAAAAGGCTCTGGATTTTCCCCAATCTGGTCTATGTTTTACTACTATTTCAGGAACAGCTTTAACTTGTTCTTTCTCTCCTATAAACTGTAATAATTCATGTACTGGATATTTCCATTTATAAGAATCACGCTTGTGGATTTTTTCACATTGGAAACTAATAGTTGGATTATCTAAAGCATCTGTATCATAGATATAATAATAAGATAACATAGTAGTGTCTTTATCCCAATTTTCTTTTATTTTATTTAAAAAACCTTCTTCTATACAATCATCCAAATCTAAACAAATACAAATGTCATAATCATTTGGTATAAAACTTAAAGCATCATTTCTAGCTTGAGAAAAATCAAAGTTTTCATACTTCTTTATTTGAACATGTGCCCCAAGTTCTTTAAATTTTTGAACTGTATTGTCTTCTGAACCAGTATCTAAAATATAAACATGATCCTTTAGTTCTTGAACATGATTCATAAATCTTTCAACAAACTTTTCTTCATTTTTACAAATGGCATATACACAAATTTTATAATCTTCCATCTTATTTCTTCTCTTATTGGTAAAAAAATGGTGTTCCTGAGAGGATTTGAACCTCCGACCAACGGTTTAGGAAACCGCTGCTCTATCCAACTGAGCTACAGGAACATTTAATATATTTCTTATTATAACACATAATTATACATATAGTCATTAATAATTTATGGATAAATAAAAAATTCCTCGCTAAATTACTTAGCGAGGAAATGTTTTCTATTCAACTAGTCTATTCATAGCTTCTGATAATTTTTCTAGTTTTTCAGAAGCATCTTCAGAGTTTTCACCCTTTACTCCCATATAGAACTTAATCTTTGGCTCAGTTCCAGATGGTCTTACACAACACCATGCTCCATCCTCTAAATCAAAATACAATACATTTGATGTTGGAAGATTAGTTATAGTTTGGCTTGAATCTGACTTTATTATTATATGGTTTTGATAATCTCTAAATTCGGTTACTTTAAATTCACCTAATTCAGTTATTTTGTCGTTTCTAATACGTTCCATCTTGTCTTTTATTTCTTGTGCTCCATCAGCACCTTTTAGAACAATAGAAATTTGTTTTTCTTTATAGAAACCATACTTCTCATATAGTTTTTGCATTTGCTCATAAAGTGAAATACCTTGGCCTTTATAAAAAGCTGCCATTTCACATAGCGCCATTACTGCAGAAATTCCATCTTTGTCTCTAGCATGTGATGAGATTATACATCCATAGCTTTCTTCAAATCCAAACATGAAGCTATATGAATCATCTTTTTCCCATTCTCTAATTTTTTCACCAATCCACTTAAACCCTGTTAAAGTTTCGAAAACCTTAGCTCCGTAGTTCTCCGCGATTGGATAAACCATATTAGTAGAAACAATAGTTGAAAGTACAGCTGCATCTTTAGGTAGTCTTCCTTTTTCTTTTTTCTGTGATAATTCATACTCTAAAATCAGCATTGCTGTCATGTTTCCAGTAAAGGCTTCATATTTTCCTTTTTCTATTCTAACATACATTCCTATTCTATCAGCATCAGGATCATTTGCTAAAACTACATCTGCATCTACTTCATTTGCCAAATCCAAAGCTAATTTAAATGCTTTTGGATCTTCTGGATTAGGATAATCTACAGTAGGAAAATCTCCATCTGGTTTTTCTTGCTCAGGTACAATGTATAAGTTTTCAAATCCTAGATCCTCTAAAATTCTTTTAACAAGTTTTCCACCTGTTCCATGTAAAGGTGTATAGACTATTTTTACATCTTTTTGATTAGCATCGATATCCTCTTTGTTTAGTACTAAAGATTCTAGTTTCTTAATAAACTTTTCATCTACCTCTTCTCCAACAATATTATATAAGCCTTTTTCTTCAGCTTCTTTTTTATCTGCTGGTTTGATAGTAGAAAAATCAGTTATTGAATTAACTTCATCTATAATATATTTATCAGTTGGAGGAACAATTTGTGCTCCATCATCCCAATATACTTTATATCCATTATATTCTGGTGGATTATGACTTGCAGTTATCATTATTCCAGCAATACAATGCAATTCTCTTACTGAAAATGATAGTTCTGGAACTGGTCTTAAAGATTCAAATTTATAAGTCTTTATTCCATTATTATTTAGTATTAATGCTGTAAGTTCACTAAATTCATCTGACATATGTCTAGAATCATATGAAATTACAACTCCTTTGTCTTCACCATGTTGTTTCTTTATATAATTAGCAAGACCTTGAGTTGCTTTACCAACAGTATATTTGTTCATTCTGTTAGTTCCTGCTCCAATAACTCCTCTTAATCCTGCTGTTCCAAATTCAAGATCTTTGTAAAATCTATCCTTTATTTCTTCTTCATTTCCCTCAATTGATTTTAATTCCGCTTTAGTCTCTTCATCAAAATTAGGATTATTTAACCATTCATTATATTTTTTATTATAATCATCCATTTTCAAATTTCCTTTCGTAAATATTTATAAATTCTCTAGTCAATATCTACTTCGCTTTTTTCTTTGTTGTCTTTGCTTTAGGCTTGTCTTTTCTATTTGCTTGGAAATTTAAATATAGTTCTCTTGCTGTTTCTGGGCTATCTACACCTTCAGCATTCTTTACAGGAGCAAATTCTTCTTCTCTCTTTACTCTAAAAATTAGCATATTTCTTAAACTTTCAAAAGCATCAAATAATAATGCTTCAAATTTATATGCATTTGGTTCTTTTGGTGTAACTAGATTTCCATCATCATCTAAATAAGATGCTTTTTTAAATGCAATATGATATGGTAATTCTTTTTTACTAAATTTTTCAATAGCTTCTATGCTGAATAAATTACATAGAATATGTGATTCAGCAAATTTTAATTCACCACTTGGTGTAGTTGCCTCTGCCATTTCATCTGAAATTTCAGAATATTCAACAACACTTGGTCTTCCGTCTCTTTTACAAAAAACTCCAACCTTCTCATGTGGATTTGCTTTAATTAAACTTTTTCCTGCAGCATCTGCATGTTCTTCTTCAACAAGTCCCATCAGTACACTATCAACAGGTTTAACTAAAACATTATCAACTCCACCTATGAAAACATATTTGATTCCTCTAGATTTCATGTCATAAAGCATTCCTTCTTTTCTTAAAGAAATGAATACTCCTCCATGTCCATCAGCTGCTTCTTTTACTTTTCCATCTTCTCCAACAAGAATTTTTCCTTCAGTTGATACCATGGGAAGTTTTCCTTGTTTAAAGAATGATACACATGATTTTGGATATCCAAAATAGTCATGTTTTTCAAAAAATTCAACAGTTTGTTCATTGTTTTCATCGCTAGTCATAATATACCAAGGTATATCAACATGATATTTTTCTCTTGCTTCTAACATAGTATCTGTTAATAATTCAAAGATAGATTTGTGAGAATCAAGTCCGATATCAAATGTTCCCTTGGGGCCATTATGTCCTAACCTAGTACCTTGTCCACCAGCCATTGTTACGACTGCAAGTTTACCATCTTCTATTACTTTTGCTCCTATTTCATCATATTTTTTGTAAGCACTTTCACTAAGTGCTTCTTTGTCGACATACTCAATAGGTTCAATAGCTGAATCTAAGAAAGAAGGCTTCTCCTCGCATTTATCGTATAGCATCTTCACCTGTTGATAATTAATAGTAAGCAAGCTATTAAGATATGCTTCGGCTTCCTTCTTATCCTTAATTCTGTAATATTGATTTAGTAAATGCTCTTGTCCGTATTTTTTTAATGTCTGTTCGACTGACTTTAGTTTCTCGTTCATAATTAGTTCCCTCCGCTTTTTTATATTTTTATAAATAGGCTTCGGCCACGTAAGACTCTTCATGCCATTAAAACATCTAAGTAGCATTTTCCTTAGATGCAATTCATATTACAATAAAAATAATTAATAGTCAACAATATTTTTAAGCCACCTCTATTATTGTAAAATTTCAAAATATGTGTTATAAGGTATTTGTTAGGGATTTAATATTTTAGGAGTATAAATAGATGGAAAAGTTTTTAATATATGGAAACACTCGCTTATCAGGCGAAGTGTCAATTGGAGGCGCAAAAAACGCTGCTCTTCCTATTATAGCTGCTACCCTTCTAGTAAAAGGTGTTACAACTCTAAATAATGTTCCAGACATTAGTGATATTGAAAATTTATGTGAGATATTAGAATGTTTAGGAGTTCATATCCAAAGGACAGAACAACATACTTTAGTTATAGATGCCACAAGGCTTAAAACTACACATGCACCATTAGATTTAACAAGTCGTTTTAGGGCTTCATATTATTTGTTAGGCTCTTTAATAGGAAGACTTGGAAAAGGTGAAGTAGGAATGCCTGGTGGATGTGCAATTGGTCAAAGGCCAATTGACCAACACATAAAAGGTTTTGAAGCATTAGGTTGCACTGTTGATACTACTCATGGAAAAATTGCTGTTAAATCTAAAAAATTAGAGGCTGCAACAATTTATTTTGATGTAGTTTCAGTTGGAGCTACAATTAATAATATTTTAGCTGCTGCTTTAGTTCCAGGAACAACCACTTTATATAACGTTGCTAAGGAGCCTCATGTAGTTGATGTTGCTAACTTTCTAAATTCAGTCGGTGCAGACATTGTTGGTGCAGGTACAGATCAAATTATAATAAATGGCGTTAAATCTTTAAAAAAGAATTGTACTTATTCTATTGTTCCAGATCAAATTGAATGTGGAACATTTATGATTGCAGCTGCTGCAACTCATGGCGATGTACTAATTAAAAATTGTATTCCTGAACACATGGATTCATTAACTGCAAAACTTATAGAAATGGGCGTAACAGTTGAATCAGAAAACGATACAATTCATGTTACTTGCAATAAACGTTTAACCCCAACAAATATAACAACATTACCATATCCTGGTTTTCCAACAGATTTGCAATCTCCAATGGGTGTTCTTTTATCAATAGCAGATGGTACTGGAATTATTACTGAATCCGTATGGGAATCTCGTTTTCAATATGTTGATGAATTAAATAAATTAGGTGCTGATATTTCAGTTTCAAATAGTACAGCTGTATTTAATGGTGTTGAAAAATTGTATGGTGCACCTATTTATGCTTCTGACTTAAGAGCTGGCGCAGCTCTAATTATAGCCGCACTTGTTGCAACAGGATATAGCGAATTATATAATATTCATTATATTGATAGAGGATATGAAAGAATCGAAGAAAAATTCAAGCAACTAGGTGCTAGAATAGAAAGATTAGATGAAGAAGAGGAAATCTAAATACATATGTTTAAATTTTGCAACCTATATAGTGGAAGCTCTGGAAATTGTTCTTTTATAGAAACAGATAAAACAAAAATCTTAATTGATTGTGGCGTAAGTTTTAAAAGAATTAAAGAAGGATTAGAATCTATTGGCGAAGATATTCATGATTTAGATGCAATTCTAATTACTCATGAACATTCAGATCATATAAAAGGTCTTGGTGTTTTATCAAAAAATGTGGATATCCCAATATATGCTAACAAAAAAACTTTAGATGAAATTGAGAAAAAGTATTTTATTTCAACAACAAAACCTTTCAAAACCAATGATACTTTTGAAATAAAAGATATTAAAGTTCATCCTTTTGCAATACCACATGATGCAGCAGATCCAGTAGGCTTTACTATTGATTATAAAAACACAAAAATTAGCATAGCAACAGACATAGGTCATGTTGAAAACAAATTGTATAAAAACTTAAATGAGAGTTCTTTTGTTTTACTTGAATCAAATTATGAACCTGATATGTTAAAAAGTTCATCATATCCATATTCACTAAAACATAGAATTTTAGGTCCAGAAGGACATCTATCAAATGAAGATGCAAGTCAAGTTATTAAATCATTAGTAAACAATGGCTTAAATAATATAATGCTTGGACATTTAAGTAAAGAAAACAATTTTCCTGAACTTGCTTATCAAACAACAGTTAATGAATTGATAGAAAACAACGTTGACATCGGCAAACTTCAATTATCCGTAGCTGATAGAGATAAAGTTAATAGAGTAATAGAAATTAAATAATAGAAAAAAAAGGAGACCCCTGTGGATTTATCCACTGGGGTCTTTTTCGGCGCACTTTACACTTTTTCTAAGTTCGTATTCGGATTGCAGAAAGCTTCATCCATATCCATTACCAATTCTTCAATGGCAGGAATCTTCTCTCCACAAAGTTCGTAATACGAAACCATTGTCTTCCAGTACTCTACTAAGCAATCCATAATAGTGGAAAACTCTTCGCTATTATCGAATTGCTCCCTCTTAATTGACATGAAGTCATTTCCGAGTTTGCTTCCGTACTGGATAATTGCCTTGCGGTTTTCTTCGTTAATCTGCATATTAGGATCAAGTCTGCGGGCTTCATCATAAATGCACTGAGTTATCTGAATAAAATTTTCTCTGTTGATCATTTTACATAATCTTCCTTTCCAGTGCGCCATATGTAAATACAAAGATTTACATATATATTATATCACACTTTTTGTTTTTTTCCAATAGTTTCCATGTAACTACTAAGTTTTTTCTAGTCCTACAACATATTGCCTCATATACTTTTTTAAAGAATCAAAATCTGTAAATGTCATTCCTAGTCCACGTTTGGCTCCTGAAATATAAATATAATAAATATATGGAGAAGG
>DGSM01000098.1:3825-6635 GCA_002393975.1 Clostridiales bacterium UBA4362 | reverse complement strand
ATTTTGTCTTTTATCCTCAGCTCGCTCAAGAGTAACAAGAAATCAAACTAAGCAAAAGCACAGGAACCGGAAGGGAGACTTGAACACAAGGCTCTCTTTTTTTTGTTCTATACATTGAATTGTAATATTAATAACTATATAATAAATTATAATAGTAAAAAGGTGAGAATAATATATGTTTAGAAACTTAGAAGAATTAAAAGAAGAAATAAGAGCAGGGAAAACCAATGAACAAATAATACAAGAAAGACTTCAATATTTAAAATCTGATGAATATAAGAAAACAAGGCAACCTGTTGTAAGAAGAACTGGAACAAATGAAGTTATGTTTCATGATGGATATATTCAAGAAGATGAAGAAATTGCTTTTAAAGGAGATGCTATAGATGTCCTTTATAGAATGGATGAAATCAGTATTTTTAATAAATTAATAGACTTAGTGAGAGCAAATATGGATAAAGAAGGTTTTAATATGCCTTTTTTAATAAAAACTGTTATCCTATATTTTGATTCAGAACAACCTCAATCAAAGTATTACGAAATGGCTAAATATATTACTGATAGAGTAAAATCCAAATCGTTTTTGCGTGATGTGATACCAGAAATTATATATCAATACATTAATAGTAGTTATAAAGGATCTATTTTAGATTTTGGAAAAGGTCTTTTACGCCATTATTATGATTTTGGGAAAAAATATCCGGAATTTGATGAACTTAGAAAGAAATATTTAGAGAGCGTAGACTTTGAAAAGATTCAGGCGGATGGTGACGTTAGACTACCTATTAGCGCTATAAAAGGGTTGGGAATAGCTGCTTGCACAGAGAAAGCTATGATGGTTCAAAATTGTTTAGCATTTTTAGGATATGATTCTTATATGCTAGGAGGTCAATTGACTACTTCTGGAAAAAGTGAAAGACATAACTTTAATATTATTAGAATTCCAAATAGCGACAAATTTGCTATAGTGGATGCAGCACAGCTGATTCCTGTGCATATTATTGAAGGCATTCATAGTATAGAAGAAATAAGGTCTATGAAAAACATCAAAGCTACTACAAGAACCCAAACACCTAAAGAAGTAGTTTACGATGTTGATGAAATTGTTGCTATAAAAAAAGATGAAAAAGAAGATGATTATGATGATCGCTAATTATTAATAAATAAAATAAAAATAGATTAAATAAATAATAAAAAGTGCTAATGGCAGGTGTCTGCCGTTAGCACTTTAAATTTTATTCAACAGTAACTGATTTTGCTAAGTTTCTTGGTTTATCTACATCAAGAGATTTAGCTTTTGCTATATTATAAGCTAATATTTGTAGAGGAATAACTGAAAGAACAGGAGAAAGATAACTTGAAGTAGTAGGAGTAATTACTATTGTATTTTTTTCATTATCTTTAATGTTCTTATATTCTGATTCAGGAATAGAATCATTTGTAACTAATAATATTTTAGCTCCACGAGTTTGAACTTCTTCAAGGTTGCTTACTGTTTTACTAATAATTCCTGGAACAGTAGCTACACCAATAACAGTTACATTATCTTCTATTAAAGCTATAGGACCATGTTTTAGTTCACCTGCTTGATATCCTTCTGAGTGAATATAAGAGATTTCTTTAAGTTTTAATGATCCTTCCATAGAAACAGTATAATCTGTTCCACGACCTATAAAGAAAATATCTTTTTCATCAAATACTTTTTGTGAAAAATCTTTTATTTGATCTGCAACTTTTAATGTTTCTTCAACTTTTTGAGGAAGTTCTGCTATATCTTTCTTTAATTCTTTTAATTCATCAGCAACTTCTTTTATATTTAGTTTTTCTGCAATATAGGCAGATAAGATGCTAAGAAGTGTTACTTGAGCTGTATATGCCTTTGTTGAAGCAACTGCTATTTCAGGACCTGCATGAGTATACAAAGTATAATCTGCAACTCTAGTAATAGAACTATCTATTACATTAACAATAGCAATTGTTTTTGCTCCTTTTTCTTTTGCAAGCTTAAGTGCTGCAATTGTATCAGCTGTTTCACCAGATTGAGAGATAAAAATACAAATAGTTTTATCATTAACTAAAGGATCTCTATATCTAAATTCTGATGCAACATCTACTTCAGTATTGATTTTACAAAAATGTTCAAAAGAATATTTTGTAGCAAGTCCTGCATGCATAGCAGTTCCACAAGCTACTATATATATTTTATTGAACTTGGTAAAATCTAAATCAATATCTAGGTTAATATCGTTTTCACTATTAAATTTAGAACCTATAGTTTCTCTAATTGCTTTAGGTTGTTCATATATTTCTTTAAGCATGAAATCAGCATAACCTTGCTTTTCAGATGCTACAGCATCCCATTCAATACTTTTTAAAGGTTTATCAATTTGCTTTAAATTTATATTATAGAAAGTAACTTTATTAGCATCTATTTCAGCCATTTCCATCTCATCTAGAAAATAGAATGTATTAGTGAAATTTAATATAGCTGGAATATCAGAAGCAATGAAGTTTTCACCTTCACCTTTACCAATGACTAAAGGGCTATCTTTTTTTGCAACAACAATTTTTTTAGGGAAAAGGGGAGAAATGACAGAAATTGCATAACTTCCTTTTAAATCCTTAATTGCTTTGTTAACTGCTTTTAGCATTGCAAGAGGTTCTTGTTTGATATATTTAGAAATACTTGTATTTCCTTTTGCAAGAGCACTTTTGAAGAAGTAATAATGGATTAAATTTGGAATAACTTCAGTATCTGTTTGAGATTTTAAATTATATCCTTTTTCTAAAAGAAAACTTCTTAGTTCATT
>DGSM01000098.1:0-3624 GCA_002393975.1 Clostridiales bacterium UBA4362 | reverse complement strand
TTGTCTTCAATATTTTTTACTCTTCCTTTGTCTTTTACTACTTTGATTTCATAATCACGTTTTTGAAAATCTGCTTCAGATTTGTTTAGTACAGCTACACCAGCAGAGTCATAGCCTCTATATTCTAGTGATTTTAAGCCGTTAATTAATACAGGTACAGCTTTCTTTGTACCTATGTAGCCAACTATGCCACACATTATTTTACCTTTCTAAGTCTAATTGACTTTAAAGTTCACAGCTAGTTATATGGAATCTGTTATAGTATTACTACTATTTTTTACCCATACTTTGGCAGTAGCATGCCATTAGAGCATCCGCCGAGTCTTTCGATAACTCTAACCCTCGTCAACCTATATAAATATAGGTCCAGGCGCTTAAATGTAATTGTGACTTTCAGTTATAATATAATATAAAGGGTATTAAATCAAGTAAAACAATAATTTTTCAAGAAAACTTTATATTTTAAAATATTTATAATATAATTAGAGTAATATATTTTAGGGTATTTTTATGAAAAATTATTATGAAATATTAGAGGTAGACAAAAAAGCCTCTAAAGAAGTAATTGAAAAAGCTTATAAAGCCCTTGCCATAAAGTATCACCCAGATTTAAAAGAAGGTGCTGAGAAAAAAGCAAGTGAAACTAAAATGATGGAAATCAATGAGGCCTATAATGTACTTTCAGATGAAGTTAGACGTGCAGAATATGATAACAAGTACAGAATAGAGTTAGAAAACTCATATGGTGATTCACAATTTCTACAAGCAGAAAATAATAGACTTAAACAAGAGCTTGCTAGGCTAAAAGGGGTAAATCCTTCAGAGATTACTAATAATGCTAGTAATTATTCAAATGGTACCACTACAGAAGAAGAGTTTAATAGAATACTTCATGAAAAAATTAATGAAGCTAGACAAAAAGCTTATCATGATGCATATGTTGATGATATGCAAAGAAGAGGATATCATGTTGTATATCATGAAACACCAAAGCAAAAACTAAAGAAGATAGCCTTTGTAGTAGTCTACATTATAGTTGTAGCTATAATACTTAGATTACCTCCTGTAAGAAATGCAATAAGGAGTGCACTTCCTTTTTTAACTAGTAGTGGTATTTAAATAATGAAATTTGATATTGAAGAAGAATTAAATAAGTTACCTACATGTCCTGGTGTGTATATAATGCATGATAAATCAGATAAGATTATTTATGTAGGAAAAGCAATTAATCTTAAACGTAGAGTAACTTCATATTTTAGAAAAACAAATAAAACTCAAAGAATAATGAATATGGTCGCACTAGTTGATCACTTTGAATACATTATTTGTAGTAACGAAGCAGAAGCACTTGTACTGGAATGTAATCTTATAAAGAAAAACATGCCAAAATACAATGTGCTTCTTAAAGATGGGAAAACTTATCCATATATAAAGATAGATATAAAATCAGATTATCCAAATGTATATATTACAAGAAGAGTTCTAAATGATGGTGCAAAATACTTTGGACCATATCCAGCATCAGGAGCGGCTTCTGAAACAGTAAGATTTTTAAAAGAAAAATTTAAGATAAGGCAATGTAAAAACTTCAAATACAAAGATAGACCTTGCATTAATTATCAAATAAAGAAATGTTTGGCTCCTTGTATGGGATATATTTCTAAAGAAGAATATATGGAAAAAATCAATAAAATAATAGCAGTACTTGAAGGAAAGACTAAAGATGTAAAAAGAGAATTAGAAGAACAAATGAGTATTGCTTCAGCAAATATGGCTTATGAAAAAGCAGCTGAATATAGAGATGAATTGAATGCGATTGATGCATTATCTGAAAGACAAAAAGTTTCTAATATTTCTGAAAATGATATAGATGTTATTGGAATTGCAAGAACAGAAGATTTAGCAAAAGTTTGTGTACAAATCTTTTATGTAAGACATAATAAAATGGTAGGAAGAGATAATTACTTCTTTGATAATATGCAAGATGAAGATAATTCAGAAATCATTAGTGAGTTTATAAAACAATATTATACTTCTAAAACAAGTTTACCAAATAAGATTATGATTAGAGATGATTTTGAAGATAGAAGCTTGATGGAAGAAGTTTTAACAGAGCAAGGATCAAGAAAAGTTATTATAAAGGTTCCTCAAAAAGGGGAAAAAGCAAAATTAGTTGATATGGCTGAAAGTAATGCTAAACTTACTTTGGAGAATCAAGAAAAAGCAAACAATAATTTAATGCTTGAGATGAAACAAAAACTTGACTTAGATAAGATTCCTAGAAGAGTTGAAGCTTATGATATTTCAAATATTTCTGGAGAATATCAAGTTGCTTCTATGGTAGTAATGATTAATGGTGCTATTAAGAAAAATCTTGCAAGAAGATTTAAAGTTAAAAGCGTTCTTGGCCAAGATGATCCTAAGTCTATGGAAGAAGTGGTAACTAGAAGATTAAGGCACTCTGTAAGAGAAAGTCAAATAGTAAATGGTGTTTTTGAAAAACTAGAAGATGAAATTAAATCAAAATATTTTGATGATAAAGGTTTTGGAGGACTTCCAGATATTATTTTAGCTGATGGTGGAATTACTCAAATAAGAGCTATAAAAAAGGCCTTAGAGAATATTAAAGAAGAATCTGGAGCCGAATTATCTATACAAGTCTTTGGTATGGTAAAAAATGATAAGCATCAAACCAGAAGCTTAATGAAAGATGATAGAACAGAAGTAGAAATAAGTGAAGAATTATTTAATTTAATTACTAGATTTCAAGATGAAGTTCATAACACAGCTATTGGCTATCATGAAAAATTACGTAATAAATCTATGACTAAATCAGTATTAGATGACATTAAAGGAATAGGAGATAGCAAAAAGAAAGAATTGCTTACAAGCTTTGATTCAATAGATGCTATTGCAAATGCAAGTGTAGAAGAACTAACAAAGATAAATGGAATAAATGAAAGTTTGGCAAAAGAAATATTAAATACTTTGAATGAGAATGAGGAGAAATTATGATTTTAGCTAATTCATGGGAAGACTATGAAATATTGGATATGGCTGATGGAATGAAATTAGAACGTTGGAAAAATATTATTCTAATTAGACCAGATCCACAAATAATTTGGAAAGAGAAGTCTCATCCAGAATTATGGAATAAAGCTGATGCTACATATATTAGAAGTAATAAAGGTGGTGGAGGATGGAAGTTTAATAAAAAGCTTCCAAGTAATTGGGACATTAAATATAAAAATTTAACTTTTAATATTAAACCAATGGGCTTTAAGCATACAGGAATATTTCCAGAACAAGCAGTTAATTGGGACTTTATGATAGATAAAATAAAAAATGCTGGAAGACCTATTAATGTTCTAAATTTGTTTGCATATACAGGAGGTGCTTCTGTAGCTTGCTTATCAGCTGGAGCAAAGGTAGTCCATGTAGATTCTTCTAGAGGTATGGTAACATGGGCTAAAGAAAATGTAACAAGTTCAGGACTTCAAGATAGACCAATTAGATTTTTAATTGATGATGTTAACAAATTTGTTGCTCGTGAAATTAGAAGAGGAAATACTTATGATGCAATTATAATGGATCCACCTTCTTATGGAAGAGGAACAAATGGAG
>DGSM01000023.1:6066-8742 GCA_002393975.1 Clostridiales bacterium UBA4362 | reverse complement strand
ACAAATCAAGTTAGATCACTTACATTATCAGAACAAAAAAATCAAGTAATAGAAGCTATTGCTGCGACTAATGAGAGATTATCATATGTTTCTGGAGAGTTATCAGATACTGCTATTGAGATACAAAGCTTAAATGACAAGATTTCAGGTTATCAATTAGAACTTGATAAGGTTAATAAGGAATATAGTGATTATGCAAATAAAATAGCTGACACTGAAGCTGAGTTAACAAATATAGAAGAAAAATATAATAGAAAAAATGAATTATTTAAGAAAAGAATGGTTGCTTTATATAAAAGAGGCAATTTGTCTTATCTTGATGTTTTATTAAGTTCTACAAATATAGTGGACTTTGTTTCAAATTATTTTATAGTGCAAGAAATTGCTGAATATGATAGTGAAGATTTAAAAGAGCTTGCAGCTTATAGTGAACAATTGAAGGCTACAAGGATTACTCTTAATACTCAAAAGGCAAATTTAAAAAAACTTAAAGAAGATGCCGATACGCAAATGGTTTTATTGCAAAATGCACAAGTATTAGTTCAAAACTATATGAAGAGCTTAAGTGCCAGTGAAAAAGAATTAGTTTCTCAAATAAACACTTATAAACTTCAACAAACTGAAATAGAAGGCTTAATTGCAAATGCAATGCGTTCATCTAGTTATGAGCTTACTTATTCTGGTGGTATTATGGCTTGGCCAACATATGAAACTAATTATATTACTTCACCATTTGGCTCAAGATTACATCCTATACAAGGGGTTGTTAGAAATCATGATGGAATCGATATTGGAGGACATACTGGAGATAGTGTGTATGCAGCAGCAGATGGTATAGTTATTTACGCAGCTTGGTTGGGTGGATATGGAAATGCTATCATGGTTGATAATGGTTTAACAGAAGATGGAAGAAGGTTAGTTACTTTATATGGACATGGAAGTTCATTTGTTTCACAAGTTGGAGATAGAGTAACTAAGGGACAAGAAATAATGAAAATGGGCTCTACAGGAAATTCTACAGGACCTCATGTTCACTTTGAAGTTAGAGAAGATAATGTTCCTGTTGATCCTAAAAAATATTTATCAGATGATTATGTAGAATATAGTGAATCTGCAACAAATACTTCATCATAAAAAGGAAATTAAATGAAAAATAACGGTATTAAAATAGTATTAACAATTATATTAACAGCGCTTATAACTTTTGCTGTAACATATCTTTATATTTATGGAAAAATTAATAAAGACCCAGATGGAGCTGTTTCAACTTCAGAAGCATTAAAAGATGATAGTTATAGAACTAAGTTAGCTCAAATTAGAGAATTAATTGATTCTGAGTATTTAGGAGATGTAGATGAAAATTCATTAAGAGATTCTACTATAAAAGGTTATGTAGATGGACTTAATGATGTTTATACTGAGTATTATACTACTGAAGAGATGCAAGAACTTCTAAAAGATATGGAATCTTCTTATATTGGTGTTGGAGTATATATAACACTTGATACTGAATATAATTTAGTAAAGATATATGGCTTTTTAGAAGGCTCTCCTGCTAAGGAAGCTGGACTTGAAGTTGGAGATTATATAGTTGGAGTTAATGGTGAAGAACTTAGTGGTGATGACTTTGAAAATGCTTCTAAAAAAATTATGGGAGAAGAAGGAACTGACGTTACATTAACAATCGCAAAAAAGGGCCAAAGTGGAACTAAAGATTATACTATTACTAGAAAGAGAATTGAAGTAAAAAGTATTTCTTATGAAGTTTTAGATAATAATATTGGATATATTAATGTTTCAACTTTTGATAAAGATAAAGTGTCTGAAGAGTTTAATACAGCAATTATTGATTTAAAAACAAAAGGAATCACATCTCTAATTGTAGATCTAAGAAATAATGGTGGAGGAATACTAACTGAATGTGCTGCTATGGCTGATATTTTTGTTGACAGCGGAACACAAATGATACATCAAAAAGATAAAAAAGGTAATGACAATATTACTAGCGCTAAACTTCCAAAATCTGTTGATATGAATGTGGTTATATTAGTAAATCAATATTCAGCAAGTGCTTCAGAATTATTTACTGGTATAGTAAGAGACAATAGTAGCAAGTGTGTCGTAGTTGGTACTCAAACCTATGGAAAAGGCGTTGTTCAAAGCCTAAGAAGTTTTCCCGATGGAAGTGGAATAAAAATGACTACAAATGAGTATTTTACAACTGGACAATATACTATAAATGGAGTAGGAATTATCCCTGATGTTAAAGTTGATGATTATCAATATACAGGAACCTTAGATAAGGAAAAAGATACTCAATTTAAGAAAGCAGTAGAAATTCTTAAGGATGGAGATGTTGGAAAATTCAGAAATGAAAAAAGACAAGATGTAGAAGGATATAAGAAAGCTAATACTAATACACTTTCTGAATAAATAATAATATAAAGGATTTTAAGTATATTTAATACTTAAAATCCTTTATAAAAATATTGAAAAATCCTAAAAATAATGTTGACATTTTATTAAATATAAATTATAATAATTAAGTCGAAAGAAATGGTCGCTTAGCTCAGCTGGGAGAGCATCTGCCTTACAAGCAGGAGGTCATAGGTTCGAGCCCTATAGCGACCACCATTTATTTTATTCATGGCCTGGTAGTTCAGTTGGTTAGAACGC
>DGSM01000023.1:0-6012 GCA_002393975.1 Clostridiales bacterium UBA4362 | reverse complement strand
GCTAGCCTGTCACGCTAGAGGTCGTCGGTTCGAGCCCGATTCAGGTCGCCATTTTTTTATAAATGGTATTTTTTTTATTTTGATGGCTTGATAGCTCAGTTGGTAGAGCAGAGGACTGAAAATCCTTGTGTCACTGGTTCAATTCCAGTTCAAGCCACCATACTTAATGAAGTAGCCTTGCTACTTCTTTTTTTGTTAGATTACATAAATATGTATTCTTTAGTATATTACTTTTAGAATTTAATTATGTAGTTTATAATTTATAAAAAGATTCTCATAAAATAAAGAAAGGAAATTGTAAATAAAAAATATGAAAGTTTTAAAGAAGATAGTATTTTTTTTACTTGCAATTATTAGCTTAACTAATAGTTATGTTCTAGCAGATAGTGTCGCGTATGGTCTTTTGGATCATAATCCTAAAATTCATTATTCTGTATTATATTTTATAGGGATAATAGTTTGTGTTTTAGTAACAATCATAATATTTAGTCTAATTTTAAGGAAAATAACTAAATTAAACAAATTAGATAAAGAAAAATATGAAAATTCCAATAAAAATATTAATAAGGAGGATTTATAATGGATGAAATAGAATTTACGGGATCAGAATTTCACATCATCAGCCACAATCCAGATATATATCTTTCGTTTGCCGATGGAGTAGAATCCTTTGGCAATTTATTGTTGGTGGCTATTATTTTTTCTGTTGCTTGTCTGGTAATTGCATTTATGGTTGGTATTAGAAAAAGAGATTGTTTAACTTATTTAATTACTAGTTTATCAACTAAAACTATTTTTCTTACGATAATTTGGCTTTTACGAATCATTATTTCTTTCAGTGAAATAAATAGTGTTATCAAATATTTAATAATGTTTTTACTAATAATAGGATTACTTTTAGTATGTTCTTTAATAGAGGCTATAATTTTTAATAAAGTTTTAAAGAATAAGCCGGAAGAAACCTTTTCTTTAGCCATAATTTGTAATTTCGAATCTATAATGATTTCTATTATTATAGCTTTTATAACTGTAATTGTTAATGTGGTTATATTAATAATTTAAAATAAAGGTTGACATAAAAGACACATAGTGCTATAATAATTTATGCAAAGTTATTTGCAAAACATAGTACTATAGATATTTGAAAGAGTTGACCCATTTTCTCTTTTCTTTATTTGTAAGTGCTAACGGGAGGCTGCTAAAGCCTCCTATTTTTTATGCTTTTTTATATATTGATATTTATGTCTTTTAAATGTTATTATTACTTTAAGAGGTGTTTATGGATAGACAAACTTATATGGAAATAAATATTGAAAACTTTAATAATAATGTTTCGATTTTAAATAAACTAAGCTTAAATAATGGAAAACAAATAATGCCAATATTAAAAGCTAATGGATATGGAACATATATTAATAAGGTTTCAAGTGTTATTAATGAATTTAAAATAATTGGACTTGCAATTTGTAGTGAAGCTATTGAAATTAGAAATAATGGATATTCTAATGATATTTTAATATTAAACGAGCCTTATATTGAGGATATAGAAAACATTATTAAATATAACTTAATAGTTGGAGTAAGCTCTTTTAAATTTATAGATACTATTGGAAAAAGAGGAGATCCAGTAAAAATATTTATTGAAATAGAAACTGGAATGGGAAGAACAGGCGTTAAACCCGAAAATTTACAAAAGTGCATATCACTTATTCAATCTTATTCAAATATTGAAGTTGTTGGTTGCTATACACATTTTTGTGTAGCTGATAGTGATTCTATTGATAATACTGATTTTACTAATAGACAAATAAAAACATTTGATGAAGCTGTAAAATCATTGAAAGCTATTTTTCCTAACATGAAATATTTCTCTTCTGAAGCATCAGATGGTTTATTGAAATATAATGATCAAGAAGCTAATTTAACTAGACCTGGTCTAATATTATATGGATATGAACCATATGTGGGAGCATTTAATGGATTAGATTTAAAGCCAATTGCAAAGTTAAAATCTAAAATTAGTTATATAAAAAATATTAATGCTAATGAATCAATTGGTTATGGAAGAACATTTATTTCAAATAAACCTATGAGAATTGCAACTGTTGGTATTGGTTATGCTGATGGACTTCCAAGAGAGCTATCTAATAAAGGTGAAGTTGTAATTAATGGAAAGAAAAGCAAAATCTTAGGAATAATATGTATGGACTCATTTATGTGTGATGTTACAAATATAGATTGTAATGAAGGTGATGAAGTATATATTTGGGATAATGACTTAGTAACAATAGAAGATATAGCTTCAAAATGTAATACAATTAATTATGAAATTCTTTCAAGAATATCTGATAGAGTTCCAAGAATATTTATATAAAATACAAAGGAAATAAGAAATGATAGAAATAAAAAATGTTTCTGAATCTTATGTTAGAAATAAAAAAGTAATTGATAATATTAGTCTTAAAATCAATGATGGTGAAGTATTTGGATTTATTGGACCTAATGGTGCAGGAAAAACAACTACTATCGAAATGATGACAGGAGTATTGGACATTGATGAAGGTGATATCATTTTTGATGGAAATAGCATTATAAAAGATCCAATGAAATGCAAGAAATCATTTGCCTATATTCCAGATACGCCAGATACTTTTGATAAAATAACAGCTATTGAGTATTTGAATTTTATTGGAGATATTTATGGAGTATCTTCAGAAAAGAGATTAAGTATTATTAATAATCTTGCAGAAGAGTTCAACATTCAAGATAGCTTAGAAAATAAAATACAAAGCTTTTCACATGGAATGAAACAAAAACTATTAATAATAAGCGCACTATTACATAATCCAAAAAATTGGATCTTAGATGAACCAATGACAGGATTAGATCCCCAAGCTGCTTTTTTACTAAAGAAGAAAATGAAAGAACATGCAAAAAAGGGAAATACAGTGTTTTTCTCAACTCATGTATTAGAAGTGGCTGAAGAAATGTGTGACAGAATAGCTATTATTGATGGGGGAAAAATCAAATTTACTGGTACATGCGAAGAACTAAAGAACAAGAGTAAAAATAGTAAATCACTTGAAGAGGCATTTATAAATTTATTTGAAGATACACAAAAGGAAAAGAAAGATTAATGTTACAATTAATTAAACTTGTAATCAAAAATTCAAAAGCAGGAAATGGTCCTAAAGATATGAAAGAAAGGATTTTGAGAATCCTTTCTTTCATAATTGTGTTTGGAAGTTTATCATATGTAATGTATACAGCTAGCGCTATTGTTGTACATCAACTAATGGTTATAAAACAATCAAAAATATTCATCAATATATTACTTTTAATGAATTACTTTATTTTGTTTGCTGAAAGTATATTTGAGACCATAAACTCTTTATACTTTTCAAAAGATTTAAAACAATTTTTAACTATGCCTATTAAACCATGGAAATTGATATTAGCAAAAATTATTAACATTATTAAATCAGAGTACATGATGGAAATGCTCATGCTATTTATTCCAATTTTGGTATATGGACATTTTAAATATTGGACTTTTTATATATATGCAATTATTGTGCTACTTCTTTTACCAATTGTACCAATCTTTTTAACTGCTTTAATTGTGTCTATAATTATGAGAGTTACTCATAAAATAAAAAACAAGAACAAAGTATTGTACATAGTTGCAATATTAACAATTATAGCCATTTCATTAATTGGAAATAATTATAAATTTGATTTTGCAACAATAAACTATAGAGTAGTAGACTTCACTAATATGCTATTAAGAACTAATGGTATGGCAGAAGAATTAGCAGAACAATTCGTTATTTTAAAACCTATTATGAATATATTTAGCAATTATCTTGAAATAGAAGGCTTGTTAAATTTATTACTATTTTTTGGAGAGACTATTGGAATATCTGCTATATGTCTATTTATTATTTCTAAAATATATCTTAAAGGTGCAATTGGAACTATTGTTAGTGATGGTCAAGGAAGCAAAACCAATAAAAAGATAAGACTAACTTTAAAAGATTTTAAAAAGAAAAATAAATATTTAACCTATTTAGATAAAGAAATAAAAACATTAATTAGAGCTCCAATATTTGCTATTCAATGTATTATAATGCCAACACTTTATCCTATAATTGTTTATATAATAATTATGGGATTCGCATATTTTTCAAGATTTTTTGACTATGATCTATTGGGAGAAATAAATAATAGATTTAACAATGTAAGAGGGTTAATAGTTTTTATAGGAATAGCTCAAGTTTTCTTTATGATGAATTTTACATCTATAATAGCTGTATCGAGAGATGGATTTAATAGTAAATTTATGAAGTTTGTTCCTATAAGTCTATATAAACAATTTATTGTTAAGAGTATTCCGGGAATTGTTCTTAATACTATTCCAGCCATATTAATGACTATTTTCTTCTTTTCAATGACACACAATCATTTAAATACTATATTAATACTTATTATACTCATGCTATCAAACATATTAGGAGAAAAGTTAAAGATAATCATAGATTTGCTAAAACCATGGATGGATTGGAAAACTGAATATACTATGATGAAACAAAATACTAATGTCTTTTATGAGCTTTTTTATACAATGTCAATTCTAGGACTATTCTTTTTACTAGGAATGATTGCTTCAAACATCATATTATTCTTAGCATTAGTTATTTCAGTTTTATTAATAGCAAACATAGTAATTAATATCTTTATTTATAAAAAGAGTAGATATCTATTCTCAAAAATATTTTAACTAAAGAATTAATATAATGGAGAATAAAAATTATTTTAAAGGAAATAATTAAAAATCGTTACAATTATTAAAGCAAGTTGACATTATTGGTCAATTTGCTTTTTTTATGATCAATTTATTATATAATATACATTGTACCAATTTAAATAAACTAGGAGAATTATATGGAAATAATTGAGGCTAAATATGCAGGAATGTGTGGTGGTGTTAAATATACCGTTACCAGTGCTAATGAAATACTTGATAATAATCCAGGAAAAAGAGTGTATTGTTTAGGCGAATTAGTTCATAACAAAACAGTAGTAGGAAACCTAGAAAAAAAGGGCCTGGTAGTAATAGAAGATATTAATCAAGTACCAGATAATAATATTGTTATTTTTAGGGCACATGGAGTTACTAAAGATAATTATGAAATAGCAAAACAAAAGAACTTAACTGTATATGATTTAACATGTAAAAAAGTAATTGATGTACATGATAAAGTTGAGGCTAAATCAGATAGTTTTGTTATTATAATTGGAAGTAAAACTCATGCAGAAAGTATTGCAACTTTGAGTTTTGCAGGAAAAAATTCTTTAATAATAGAATCTGAAGATGATTTAGAAGATACCTTTAAAGTAATAAGAGATAGTGGTTTAAAAAATGTATATATAGTTGCACAAACAACATATTCTTCAAAAAAGTTTGATGTTTTAGTAGAAAAAATAAAAGAAGAATTAGAAAAAGATAATATAGAAGTTATTATAGATAAAACGATTTGTATGGCTACTGAAATAAGACAAGAAGAAGCGGAAAACTTAAGCAAACAAGCAGATTATACTATTATAATTGGAGGAAAGAATAGCTCTAATACTAAGAAATTATATGAAATTGCTTCTAAAAATTGCAATAAAGTTCAATTCATTGAGGATGAAAATGAATTGAATATAGATGAATTAGACAGTAGTGTTAATAAAATTTTAGTATTAGCCGGGGCCTCAACTCCTGATGAAAGTATAATAGCGACTAAAGAAAAAATAATGTCTATGTAAGAAGGAAAAATATATGTTTAGTTTAGATAGTAAAGAACAATTAGGAGAGAATCTAGTTCTCAAATACAATTATGAATTCTTGGATAATGATAATGTTTATTCCTATGAATTTTTAAAGTGGTTTATTAGACAAAACATTTGGAACAATACATCTATTGATGATAGCAACCAAGAATCAATTAAAGCAGAAACATCTGGAAA
>DGSM01000086.1:8326-14730 GCA_002393975.1 Clostridiales bacterium UBA4362 | reverse complement strand
CTTCAAGAACTATAACCATAGCTCCGCAACTCATACATTTCTTAACAACTAATTTATTTGACATATATGCCCTCCATTTCTTTTAAGCTCATTATATACTAAAAAAATCATTTTTCAAATAGTGATAGATTTTTATACTCTTTAATGATATAAGAGAACTATCATATTTTTGGAGGATCAAATGAATAATCAAGAAGTAATTGATATTTATGATGATAATAAACAAAAAACTGGTAGAACTCTAATAAGACATAAAGAATTTCTAAAAGAAGGTGAATATATTATAGGAGTACAAGCTATAATAATGAATTCTAAACATGAAATACTTATAAGCCTACGTTCTCCTCTTAAAGATAGATATCCTTCTAAATGGGAATGTAATGGTGGTGGTCTTCTTCATAATGAAGATATAGTCGAAGGGCTTATTAGAGAAATAGATGAAGAATTAGGAATCAAGCTAAAAAAAGAAGATGCTATTTATCTTAAAACCTCTAAAAGTAGCTATAAGTTTAAAGAAGAATACTTATTTAAAGTAGATATTGATATTAAAGATATTAAATTTACAGATAATGAATCTATAGATGCAAAATGGGTAACCATTGATGAATTTATGGATATGTTTCATAAAGGTGATATAGTAGATAACGTTGATTTTAACGAGGATGACTATAAAAGGTGTTTAGAGCTATTAAAATAAGTTTATTAATCAAAATTAAAGCTGAGCTATTCATGCTCAGCTTTTTAAAATACTAAATTTTTAATCTCATCAATGTTTATTCCATATATTTTTTTATAGATATCTTCACAATTTAGAGCTGTTACTTTTTCTTTATCTATATCTAAAAGCTCTAATGTAGCATTCACTTCTTCCTCATCTTTTCCTTCTATTTCCATATAGGTTGGAATTTTAGGCCATGAGTCAATATCAATTTCTACTCCATTTAACATATAACGTATTCTATTATTCTCTTGATAGCCTTTGCTTTTATAGCCAAGTATTTCTAACATCTCATTTGTCTTTTTAAAATCATCGACAACTATTTCTAATTCTTTAGTTCCATCAATAGTATCTTTTTCCACATTTTTATATGTAAGTGTGGATTCTTTTCCATTTGTTCTTAATCTAATCCATTGATTTTCTCTTTTAGGAATAAAATCATAAACATATCTTTTTTGCTCCCACTCTCCTACTTTTGTTGCTCCTAAAGAATCTAACTTCTTTATCATTTTGTCTACATCTATTTCTAAAACTCTTATCTCATATTCAGTATTCATATTTTTCCTCTTTCTTTAATAATATTTTTACTATAAAGATTTAATAATATCAATATGCTTTATTTATATTAATCTATATAACAAAGAAAGAGCACCTAGCGAATTTATCCGCCAGGCGCCCTTTTCATTATTTAGGAAACTTATCAAAAAGTTCCTTTGTTTTCTTGTTTAGTTCATCCAAGTTCTTTTCTACTTCCCGTAATCCTTTCTCCATTTCCTCGGGAGAAGCTTTTGTGACTATTAAAGCTTTAAGCATTTTACTGTTTTTCTCCAAAGTTTCAATTGCCATGTCAAGAGATGGAATTACAGCTTCACTTCCTCTTTTTATTAAGTCTGCATAGATGATAAGTAATGGTTTCATTCCATGAATCAGACAAAACATATATTGAGAAAAAAGTGATTCCAGGGATTCTTGTTCTGAAGCCCGTTTCTTGACTACTTTCTCCCGTTCATTATCGAGAAAAGTTATTAAATTTACTACTTCAAAAAAATTTGTCATAGGCCTTACCTCTCATGAACTATTTCAACAATAAACTACTAGATTATTATATAAAGTTTTTATAGTTATGTCAACCTTTGCTGATTAATACAAAAAACTCCCGTTGGTTTTACCCAACGAGAGCCTCCCTTCCCATCACTTACTTTCGCTAATATCAGGAAGTTCCTTCGCCCAGTTATACAGCTCCTTGAACACTTCTACTTGCTGCGAGAAAAACTCGTACACATCTTGATCACGTGAAAAGTTGAATTCAATAAAATCATCTGAAATCGTATTATCAAACTCATTCTTCTCAGGATCATAGTATTGTGCTTCGAAGAGTTCCCATCCTGCTGGAAGACTTCCTTCAGTAAAGTATTTTCCTTTGAAGCTTATGTATGCAATAGTTCCGAAAATTTTGTCATCAGTTTCAATGTAGTAAACTGAATGAGGTCTTGTTAAATCAATCTCTCCTTCAAGAAATTGATAACCTTCCGGAATTTCCTCTAAAGAAATCTTCTTGCATAATGCATTCTCAAAGAAAAATCTTTCATCTGGAATAAAGCTCCCCCATGTGGATGAAATCGCCTCGTACGTGTCTTCATATTGCAAAACATACATCTCCTCATATAAAGGATAAGGATGCCCTGCACAGCAGAAGTTGGTCTTGTAGCCTTTCTTATTCAGAATAGAAATAACTGGGGCTATCAGGTCATCACAATCAAACGACCGTTGTTCGACTTTGGACACTGAGATGTCCGAAAAAGGCTTGAATGTTTCCCTATCAATATAGGCCATAGCAAATCCTCCTAAATATATTAGAGTCGAAGTACAAATTGTATGTTTTATTTGTATTCGCACATACACGAATGTAAGAATCATTATAGCACTGTTTACATAAGAAATCAATTATAATAAAGAAGGAGCCCTGGATGTCGAATTACCGACACCAGGGCCCTTTGCTCATTAAATATCCATGTTAATTAACTCATCCGCGCCGAGAAGAATGATTCCAGTTGGAATTTGGCCTTCAAAGTTGGCCTGAGCGACTTCATCATCCAACAAAAAATTCTCTCTAATGAATACTTCCATGTACTTATCAGAATGTTTGAACAACTGCTTAACTTCCTCTACTGTGCATCCGAGAATATCTGCATATCTTTTGACAAAGTCAAAACCATCAAGGCCCATACTAAGATCAAGGCCCAGCTTTTCTGCAGCAATAATCTCGTACACACGTGATTCCACTTTTTCCTGGTAGCTCTTATGGTCGGGCAATATCAAAAAGATGATAGTATGGTAATTCATGTCATCGAGGGTCTTAAAAAGAGCTCCTCTTGAATTAACATGCATCCAACTTCCATCAATGATGATATTCTTGTACCCTGCCTCGAGCATCTGCCCAAATCTCCGATTTCCAAGATCATCAGTAGAGATTTCAGACAACCCGAAAGCCATCTCAATGAGCGTATACTGGTCGAGTTCCTTAATATCTTCTGCTGCACACTTGTCAATGGATACAAGGACAAATTCCTCATGCTCTTCAACAAATTTCTTTGCGAAGGTGGTTTTACCACTGCAAGAGGGTCCTACAAGAACAATAGCGTTCTTCCGATCTTTCTGAAGTTCCAGTTCTTCTGTGACAGTTGCAACCTTCTCCGGAAAGAAAACTTTCATTACTTCCCGGGGTTCCATCGCCTTCCCTTCATACTGATACACCTTGTAGAATGAGTCTAATAGATACTTTTCAAAGCATGTCTTCTGCATATTCTACCTCCATTTCGTAGACCATTTTTATGCTTGTTAACACGTTAAAGAGATAGTAGTTCAAATTGTTGCAAGGATTATTATACCACTTTTATGTCTACTAGTCAAACCATCTATAGTTAAAAAGTCCAGATTATTTGCGACTTTCGTTTGCCTATTTACATAATACATGCTATAATATATTTACTGCTTTTTGAAAAAAGAATAACTCTATCCTGCGTTCCAACCGTATCTATAGACAAAGTAACTGTTCGTTCATTATACATATTGGGAGGTAATTTATGAACATCATTGAAAAAAGCTACATGGAAGTAATTACAGGAAATCGGTATGATCCAGATGGTGCTGATTGGCACAACACTGAAATGAAAGCTCTGAAAGTATTAGCCAGGGATATGCCTGAGGCTGAGTCCTACTTTCTGGAGACCAATCACTTCGGTTGCTGCTTGCACTATGGAATGGCTCTTTTCTATAAATTGCGTAAGCTGGAAGTTCCTTGCTTTATCGCAATTACTTTCGAGGATGATCCTGTAACAGGTGAGCAGACAGATATGCATGTAAGTGTTTGCTACACAAAAGATGGCGATAAGTACATTGCAGATCCTGTTGAATCCGTAAAGCGTAACGGCGAAGGCAAGTACTTCGACATTCCCTTTGATTATTATTGTTTGTCAAAAGGAATGGTTTGGTTGTTTAATCCTTATGGAAAGCATGGCGATGAGTTATTCTTTGAAGACTTTTTGTGTCACCCTATGGAAATCATTAGGGCCAATTAAAGCAAAAGCTGGGTGGTACTTCGTAATTGAAGTATCACCCAGTTATTTTTTGTTTTTAACGTTTTTTGTTTTATTTATATTATTATTTAATAAACTATTTTTGTTTCTTTTCCCATATCCTTCTTACAACATTTAAAGATAATGTAGAAAGAGTAAATCCTATTACAGGAACTAAAGAACTAAGCCAAATATTGCTTATTTTCGAAATAGAAAAAGAATATAGAACAACTACTATGTAAGTTAAAATCATTATACATATTCTTCTTGTCCAACTTGTTTCCCAAGCTTTATCTCTTTCTACCCTTTTGTTTCTTTGTTTTATTTGTTCAATTTCTTCTTTTAATTCTTGCTCCATTTTATTACCTCTCATAATCATCAAGATTGTATTCTTCAATATCTATTCCATTTTGTCTTGCAAGTTCAACTAACTCATCATCAGATAAATGCTCTAGTTTTCCTAAATCCATCATAGCCATTGGTATTCCTGAAGTCATAGCAGTACCATAATAATTCATTAGTTCTTTCTTTATAGCTCTTATATTATATTTAGACATATATTAACTCCTTTATAAGTCTCTCTAATTAGTTTAATATATATTGTACTACTTTTTTCAGCTTTTTCAAGTAATTTAAGCTTTTTAGTAATTAGTTTCTCTACTTGAGTTTTGATTGTATAAATTTTCAGTACGATTTTGCATTTGGGTCTGATTATAGTTATTGTTTGGTTTATAACTACTAATTCTGTTATTATTGTCAATTATATATATCAGTCTTATATAACCGCTTGAATAATATCCTCCTGATTCTCCTTTTACTAAGGTATTAGTACCTCCATCATCACTTTCAAATCCTGTTTTTCCCTCTTGATCATGTATAAAAGCTTTAGTATTCGGTACATTTACTGTATATGATGTTCCTGGTTTTAAACAATTTACTATAGTTTCTACTTCTGAAGTAAATCGTATTTCATATAAATCTTTTTTGCTCATTTGTGCTGGATCAAGGTCTAATTTATATATTCCATGGGAATTATCATCTGTAACATTTTTTGATATATAACATACTCCTATAATTTCTGATTCTTCACTTCTTCTCGCTGTCAAATTATTTATCCTTATTTCATACAATAAGTTTTTTACTTCGTTTGCTGTTACATCTGTGCCAAAGTAGCTTTCAAAAGCACTATTATGAGCCTTTGCCTCCTGTCCGTCTAGATATGATATAGTATGTCCATTATTATCCCAACTTAGTTCACAACCTAATATTACGAAAGTCAAACCTATAACAATCAAAAGAATAATAGCAATTAATTGAATTATATCTATTTTTTTCAAATAAACATTATAGTCTTTTTTCACTATCATTATTTGCGAAATAGTGAATAAAACAATAGGAATTATAAGAGGAAAGCCGAAGCTGCCATGAGACCTTGCCAAATATATTATCAATGCATTAGCTTCTAATATTCCAACTACGCTAAGTGCATGCTGTACAATGTTTTTTTTTTTCCATTATTTTGTCAAATATCATCTTATCTTTTAAATGTTTTATTCTATATTTATAATATACATCTAAAATACAAAGTATTATAAAAATTACAGGAAGTGCAAAAAACAAACCAAAAGCTAAATATCCAATATAGCTTATCAAAAAATCTAAAAACATTCATTGCCCTCCTTTATTTAATCTCTGTTCCGCCCCATTCAACTACTACAAAGCCTTTTCTTTCTGGTGTCTCTATCTTTTGTTCTTTTACTTTATAATCTTTATCTACTTCTTTAAATTGCATTAATACTCTTATTACTGTATCTGGCTTAACTGAGAATTCTAAAGGCATGCTTTCATCAATCTCTTCCATGCTAGCAAATCTTATAAAATTATATTCATTTTCTTCTAATTGTGGTAACCAATAAATAATAAATTCTTCTGCTTCTCTTTCATTTAGCCCAAGAATTGCAAGTTTTTCCTCTAAAAATTTACTACTATCTTCACCTTTTACAACAAATCCTTCATTTGTATTTATTGGTGTTGAATATTCTCCTTCCCAATACAAAGAATATAATTCTCTATTAGTATCTTTATCTATTAATTTTCCATCAGGATTTGCT
>DGSM01000086.1:0-8260 GCA_002393975.1 Clostridiales bacterium UBA4362 | reverse complement strand
GTCCATCCATCATCATATTTTGGATATGAACATGTAACATTATCTGGCTTACCTAAAGTAACGGTTACTTCTGTTTGCTCTTCTGGATACAAATATATTATTGGTTTTGCAGCTTTAGATACAGTACTTCGTCCTAGTAGTACAAAACCAAAAAAAACACTTCCCAACGTTGCTAAAGTCACAATTATAATGATTATAGCAACTTGTTTATTTGTTTTTTTCTTTTCATCTTCGTCATTTTGATTTGGATTCTGGTTGATATTATTATTGGGTACATAATTATTATTTATATTATTCATTTATACATTCCTCTTTATTTAGTTTTTATTAGCGTTATCAACAATATAGATTAATCTTATATATCTACTTGAATAGTAGCCTCCAGTTTCCCCTGTTTGATCTTTTCCTAATGGATCTGATCCATCATCTGATTCAAATCCTGAAAGTCCTTCTTGATCTTTAGTAAAATCATTAGTATTTGCAACACCAACTGTGTATGATGTTCCTGAAGTTAATTCTTGGGTTATGGCTTGCGTATCTGTAGTAAACATGTAGGAATTAAATGTATCTTCAGTAATATCATTTGGATTAATATAATCTTTATAAATTCCTGGCTTCCTTGTTACAGTATTTTTTGATATAAAACATACTCCTATAACACATGCTTCCTCATTTCTAACAGAAAAAGAATTATTTATTCTTATTTCTGATAATAAATTTTTTACTTCTGTTAATGTATCTTCTGTTCCAAAATAACTTTCAAAAGAGGAATTATGCTCTAGAGCCTCTCGATATGCAAATGAATAACACTTTTTAGGATGATGATAGTCATATATTTCATTTGGAATCACAACTGCAAAAGGTATTATTATAATCAAAATAACTGCTATTCTTTGAATTATAGTTATCTTTTTTGTATACTTTTCATCCTTATTTTTAACTAATAAAACCCAAGCTGTAGTAAAAAGTACTATTGGTATTAATTGAAATAATCCAAAAAACGTATTAGAAAATAAAATAATTATTTGAATATTAGCTACTATTATGCCTATAATATATAGTGCAAATTGAGTATGTATCTTATTGAATTTTTCTTTATTTTTATTTACTCTAAGAATAATTAGAATAATCAATAATATCAATGAACCTGTATATACTTCTATCAAAAAAGTGTTTAAAATACTCGCTAATACTACATCTATCACTTCTATTTTTCTCCTTTATTTAATCTCTGTTCCGCCCCATTCAACTACTACAAAGCCTTTTCTTTCGGGTGTCTCTAACTTTTGTTCTTTTACTTTATAATCTTTATCTACTTCTTTAAATTGCATTAATACTCTTATTACTGTATCTGGCCTGATTGAAAATTCTAATGGCATATTTTCCTAGCAATTAATAATCAGTATTTCTACTAATATTTTGATTTATAATTATATTAGCATTTGGATATTGTTTATATGTCTGATTATAGTTATTGGTTGTACTACTATGTCTATTACGATTATCAATTATATATATTAATCTAATAAATCCGCTTGAATAATAGCCTCCTGATTCTCCTGTTACTAAAGAATCGAATCCACCATTATCACTCTCAAATCCAGTTTTTTCTTGGTCGTTTGTAAAAGCTTTAGTGTTTGGTACATTTATTGTATATGATGTTCCTTTTTCTAGAAGATCTGTAATAGTTTCTACATTCGCTGTAAACATTAACTCATAAGAATCTTTTTTATTAAAATCCTTAGGATTAATATCTAAATTATAAATTGCATGAGCATCATCTTGTTTTGCATATTTTGATATGAAACATACCCCCACAATTGCTTGTTCGTCATTTCTTTGTGAAGTTAAGTTATTTATTTTTATTTCAGATAATAATTCTTTTGCTACAGTCATTGTTACATCTGATCCAAAATAATTTTCAAACTTATTATTATGTACCTTGGCTGTCTGTGTATCAATCATTACAATACTAGGATGGTAACCTATATGAAATAATTCATTAGCTACAAAAAGGCCAACTGGTATTATAAACACAAGAATTATAGCTATATTTAAAACTATAGTAATTACTTTTAATTTATTCAATGTTATTAATATAAGCACTGTATCAAAAAATAATATTGGTATTAAACACAGCAAAGAATATGCATCAAAATCTGTAATCAAAAAAAAGATTAATTCAATATTCGCCATTATTATTCCAATAATGCATATTACTATTCGAATTTTATTTTTCTTTTCTATTTTTTCTTCTATGCTTTGCTCAGAAACAGTTGGTACCATTTAAAAATCTCCTTTATTTAATTTCTGTTCCGCCCCATTCAACTACTACAAAGCCTTTTCTTTCTGGTGTCTCTAATACTTGTTCTTTTACTTTATAATCTTTATCTACTTCTTTAAATTGCATTAATACTCTTATTACTGAATCTGGTTGAGTTGAGAATTCTAAAGGCATGCTTTCATTTATTTCTTCTACACTAGCAAATCTAATATAATTATATTCATTCTTCTCTAATACTGGTAACCAATAAACAATGAATTCTTCCGCTTCTCTTTCATTTAGTCCTAGAATTGCAAGTTTTTCTTCTAAGAATTTACTACTATCTTCACCTTTTACAACAAATCCTTCATCCATTGGTATTGGCGTTGTATAATCACCTTCCCAATATAATGAATATAATTTTCTATTAGTATCTTTATCAATTAAAGTTCCATCTGGATTTGCTGTTACAGTCCATCCGTCATCGTATTTAGGATACGAACAAGTAACATTTTCTGGTTTTCCAAGTTTTACTGTAATTTCAGTTTGTTCTTCTGGATACAAATATATTATTGGCTTTTTAGATATAGTAGATTCCTCTTGAATAATTATCATTGCTATAGCAATTGATACAAGTGTTAATACCACAGATCCTATAATTATAGCAGCAATAGTTCCAGCTTTTTTAGATTTTGGATTTTGATACTCTTGATTTTGATAATTCATATCGTAATTTTGATTTTGATTAGGAATCTGTCCTTGATTATTTATATTAACATTTTGATATTGATTTGATACTTGACCTTGATTGTTCATGTTTCCATTTGAATATTGATGTTGTATTTGCTGTTGATAGTTTATATATCCATTTTGATATTGATTTTGAACTTGATTAGCGTTCTTATTATTACCTATATTTTGATTCAAATTATTATTTGGTATATTATCCAATTTTTTATTTCTCCTTCTTTATAAAGTACTATTATTTTTTATCAATAGCTTTAATTTCTATGTTTAGAATTTTTTTATTATGAATTACCAAAATAATTCCACTAATTATAACTATCACTATAATAGGAATCCCAAATATCATAGAAGATAATAAATATTTTCTTATTATTGCAAAAAGAATTAAATGAAGAACAAAACCTATAATTATTACATAATCCAATATAGCTCTAATAAGCTCCATCCTATAATAAATCTTATTAGATTCCTCAATACATTCTTTATCATCTATAATTCTATCAACATTCTCTAATTTCGATTTATATTCAATTATTGCTGAAGAATCCATTTTAGCATCTTTAACTTCTTCTAATCTTGTGCTTTTCATCTTGCTTTTTATGATTCTATAACAATTATTTAATATCAAATTATCTTTTTTCTTATAGATATATTTAAAAATCTTTTGGTTTTTATTCATTAAAATTGCAACATTAATAGGTGCTCTATTTAGTACTCTTTTACCATTAAAGATCTCTGATTGTACTTCATTTCCTATATAACAATATATATCATCATCTAAATCACTTAACTTTTGATTAGCATTATTATTTTCATTAGTAACATCTTTATCTTCTTTTTCAATTTTTAAAGAATCTATAGGAACACCTTTTTTCTTCTTTTCAATAATAGTATTACAAATATTGCAAAACTCATTATTTCTCATTCCTCTTAAAATAAAGAATTGAGTCTTTTTCTTTCCATTCTTAGGATCTATATAATTAATAAAAATCTCATTATAATTAGATGAACTTAAAGTATCATATGTAACAGAAACCACGTCATCAAAATTATATTTAATAACGTCTACTCCTTTATACATTTCAATTCTATCTTTGGTAATCTTTGCACTTAATTTTGGTTCTTTTTCATTTTTCTTTAAAACAAAAATTACCGCTAACAAAAGTAATAATAATAGAATATACATTATTGCAAATATTGTTAATCCCATTAATACTATTGATGCGATAAAGAAAACAAAACTTAAAACAGAAGCACATGTAAATGCTCTAATAGATTTACTATTATTAAAATTGGAATATATTTTTATTTCTTCGCTATTAGATTCAATCATGATAACTCCTATCTAATAAAAAGCAGTATTCTTTTTTATAAATAATCCATAATTATTTATTATTCAATAATTATAGCAAACTAGTATTGCAAAACATTTTCAAAACTATTAAATATTCACTAATATAGTTATCTAAAAAAGCACCTTCATCAGGTGCTTTTTATTAATCTTTTATTTCTTCAAAACGATATTTTTGTTTTACATTTGGATATTTTTCATGATCAACTTCTGATAGAAACATATCTAATGGTCTTGCATATATTCCATCTTTATGGTTAGTGTTTCCTTTATTTCCAACACAACTATAGATAACCATTTTTTCTCCAGTTTCACTATGTGTAGCAATAGTAATTACAACTGCAGTATTTCCTTTAAAATGTCTCCAAATTGAATAAGGCTTTACTTCTCTTTCTTTCATGATTTCTCCTAATATTAAATAATTATTGATCCTCTTCACTCATCAAATATAACTTAGCATATTTTTCTTTTGGAAATTCTTCATCATACTCTACTGAATCAAATATTTCAGGCATATCTTCTTTAAATTTCAAAAGAAGTGGTATAAGAATTTGTCTTATTGATGGATGTGTCATCTTTGCAGTTCTTAAGCTCAATATATGCTTCCATTCACGAATATTAGCTGTCATAGCATATTCTGCTGCTGTACTATGTGGAAGAATCATTCTCAATTGATCAGGAAGAGCTCCCATATCTGACATTTTTACATATGCCTTTTCAATATCTTTTAAACTCTTCTCCCATATTTTATAAAGCTCTGTTTCTTCCTCTATATGGCATGGTTTAATAAATTTTATTTCATTTCCAAATTTATCTTTTCCATAATTACAATATCTAGTACTCTCAACAGAGAAAGAAGCATGTCTATGTCTAGTCAAATCTTTATAAGTTCCAATATCGGCTATAATTCTTACTGATATTTTTTCATGTTCTAAAACTGATTCATGTCCTCTATTTATACAATTTTTTAAAAGTTTTTTATAACTATCTTCTGTAATATTTCCTTCTGATCTGTAGCAAACTCTACATGCTCTTTCAATGTTTTTCATAATTTGAATTCCATCATAATCCTGAACGAAAACCACTGGATCAATTAATTTCATAGTATTTCCTCCTAAAACTTTTATTATTTTTTATTTCTTGTAAATTCATTTGGAATATATCAATAAAAAAAACGATTGTAAATAAAAATTTTAAACAATCCATTTTTTTCTTTCTTCATCATCTTTCATCTCTCTAATCTTAGTTCCACTAATAGGACAAGCATTTCTATCAACATCTATAATCTCATAAACAGCATCAGGATAAGCTCTAGAATAATAATCACTATACTCAACTTCACTACCAAAAACAGCATCTAAATGACCACAAACATCTAGCACAAGCTTTGTTTCTTTATCCCAATTTTCACTCCCATCTTCATTCTTACATCCAGTAACATCTATTGAAGTTACTACTACATTTTTAAATTTTTCGCATGCTTTTTTCATATGTTCTTCTCTAGACTTAACTGTAAGCCATTCTTCTTTTCTAGTCTTAAGTATTTCTATTTCTTGATCACTACCATGAAATAAAATTACATATAGCTTGTCACACATAGAACTTGCCACTTCTACACAATGTAAGTGTCCTTTATGAAATGGCATAAACTTTCCCCCATACATTCCAACTTTATACTTTTTCTTCTCCATTTAATTTCTCCTACTAGTTTAATATTTTATTCTTATTGCGTTATTGTTTTATTGTTTTACTTTTATTATTTTATGTTTTCTTAATTTTTTTTTATATTTTTTCGTATTATATTTTATTATTAAAGTATTTTCAAATCATCTTTTCCAGTATATAATTAGTTCAAAGGAGAACTAAAATGACTGATGAACAAAGATTATTAGTAGAAACAAGATTATTTGATGCAAGGAGAGCTTTTCATGATTTAGATGATAAAGAAAAAAGAGAAACTTATGCTAAAGAATATTTTAATGAATTTTGTGCTGAATCACATATTGACCCAGAAGAAGCATATAGCATTTTAGAAGAAATGTTTGATAATAAAAGAAAGACAACTCAATTTAAATATGGTCATTATAAAGATTTAAGAAGTATATTATTTGATAAAAAAGAACAAAAACAAATAAAAAAAGTTGAAAATGATTTAGATAGAGACGAAAGATAAGTATAATGATAATGATTAGTTAAGTTATTTTTATTTTTATTTTTATTTCTTTTAATTTAATATAATACAATATAGTTTAATAAAATTATAATATAAAAAGTCCACCGAAATTATCGGTGGACTCTTTCTCGTATTTGCTTGTATTAAAATTATTTAATTAATCATCTAGATCTTGTGGATCTTTGTCTGGTGTACCTTGTCCATCTACTTGAGATTGTCCTGCTCTTGCTGCTTCCATTTCTTCTCTAGTAATTCCATATACTCTTATTGCTTTCTTTAAAGCTTCTTTTCTACTAAGTCCAGTTTTTTCATATGCTCCCCAAGCTTCTTGAGCAATTCCATATGTTCCTTTTCCTAATAGTCCTCTTGCATCATCATGGAATACTAAGTATCCTCCAGCTTCGATTTTCATTTCTTCGTTATATTTGTTTGTGAAAGCAACATTTTCATTAATTTGAACAGCCAAGAATGGAACTTTCTTTTTGAATTCTCCAGGATGTTCTTGATCTTCCATATATAAAGCTTCAAAGTCTGAATCCTCTATAATATATTGTTCGCCTGCAGGATTTGTTACAACCCAGCCAGTTCTTCCTGTTTTAGGATCAACCTTTACCACTCCTGCTATTTCTTTTAAGCCACTTGGTAAAATAGTAACAATCTTTTCTCCCTCTGTACCTCTTCTTGCTTTAATTCTAGCTGTTTTTCTTACTTCTTCTGGTATAAATTTTCCTTCTACGATTCCTTGTCTTACGTATTCGTCCGCATTAATTGGTCTAAAATATTTCTCCATCATTTTAAATACCTCCCTTTTCATTCAATGGAATAAGGGTGTAAAAAAGGAGACTTATTTAGTGTTTGCTAAATAAGTCCCCTTTTTCAGGTATTTATAATCTCTTTTCGTGGGCAAAGAGCATAAAAAATGACCCATTTAGCTTAACTAAATAAGTCTCATAATTTAAAACATGACCAGACGTCTAAAACGCCAGATTGTTGATCAATGTTCCATAATATTATTTATGCTTATTACTCCCTTACAAGTTTTATTATAACATATCTTCGTTGTTATGTCAACTAATTCTTTTGTAAAATAGACAATATATACATTTTATGCTATAATAATCAAATCACATCTATGGAAGGAGTCTTACATATGGTAAGATCGAGGGAGTATTTGAATACGTACTTCTCGGATGAGGTTATCGATCAAGAAATCGACCGGGTGAGCCGGACCGCAGTTGGTGAATCTCTTTTCACTATGGAAAGCTGGGAAATTGATGATTGGGTTGTTTCCATCTTATCATTTGCTAATGTAAGCTATGAAAAGAAAGAAATCGATGGCATGATCCATTACATCAAGGTCAGCTAACAATTGAATAGCGTGAAAGAGTGCCAGGATAGAAATCCTGGCACTCTTATTTTTATCCCATTTTAGCTTTTACTATATCTCTATATGGTCTATCTTTTTCTTTAAGTCCTAAACAACCCATTCTTTTTACAAAGTCATCTAATTCACTTCTATTATTTTCTTGTTCTTCTTTAGTATGAACAATTATTTCTAATTCAACATATTTTCCAACACCATCAATTGTATCCAACATTATATTGTGAACAATGCCTTTAATGGTTTTAGTATATGTTTTTCTATGTTTTTTAAAAGATACATATTCTTTATATCCAAGTTCATTAATAATATATTGTAAGTCCTTATAATCTGAAACTCTAACTT
>DGSM01000113.1:4356-14744 GCA_002393975.1 Clostridiales bacterium UBA4362 | reverse complement strand
TGTGCATTAAACTCTTGCAAATCTTCTATTCCTTCACCAACGCCTATATATTTAATTGGTATCTTAAATTCTTTGGCTAATCTAATTACAATTCCACCTTTAGATGTTCCATCTAATTTAGTAACAACAATTCCTGTAATAGGTGTTACTTCATTAAATGACTTTAGTTGTGAAACCGCATTTTGTCCGGTTGTTCCATCTATAACTAGTAAAGTCTCTCTTGTTGCATCTGGTAATTCTCTATCTATTATTTTATTCATTTTCTCTAATTCATTCATTAGAGACACTTTATTTTGTAGCCTTCCAGCAGTGTCACAAATTACAACATCATAGTCTTCATTCTTAGCTTTTTTCAAACTTTCAAATATAACTGATGCTGGATCTTGATTTAATTCTCCTTTAACTATTGGTGAATCAACTCTTTTTGCCCATTCTTCTAATTGTTCTACAGCTCCTGCTCTAAAAGTATCTCCTGCAACAAGTAAAACTTTTTTCCCTTGATTTTTTAAGCCATGTGCAATTTTTCCAATAGAAGTTGTCTTTCCTGCTCCATTTACTCCAACCATTAGTATAATTGAGGGTTTAGTGTCTAATTTTAATTCTGTGTCTAATTCTTCAAAGCTTTCTTCTATCTTTTCTTTTAATTTCGATTTTACTTCGTCTACTTCAGTTAGTTTATTTTCTTTTACATCTGCTCGTAGATCTTGCATTATTTCTTCTGTTGTATCAAATCCTATATCACTAAGTATAAGTTTTTCTTCTAATTCTTCCATTAGATTTTCATCTAATTTCTTTGATGAAAATGAAAATTTACTTTTACTTAGTCCTTGTCTTAATTTATCAAAAAATCCCATAATTCTCCTCTTACACTTTCACGCCATAATGATATCACATTTTTGGTATGATGTGAAACATTTTTAACAAATTTTATAAAGAAAAAAGATTCCTAAAAGGAACCTTTGCATAATACATAATTATAATAATATGTTTAATTATTATTTAAAATTTAATACTTAATGTTTAATTTTTTAAATATGGAGCTACTAGTGAGGATCGAACTCGCGACCTACAGTTTACGAAACTGTTGCTCTACCAACTGAGCTATAGTAGCATAAAAAGGTCTTAAACACGACCTAAATAATCTTCTACAGTAACAAATTTATACCCATTATCTCTATAATATTCAATAACCTTAGGTAAAGTATCTGCTGTTATTTGTTTTGTGTCTGCATCATGCATTAGCAAAACCACACTAGTCTTATTTCCTGTATATGTATATACATTATTCATTATAGCTTCATAAGTATCAGCACCTTCAGCATCTTTAGTTAAGCAATTCCAATCTAAACTTGCAATCCCCTTACTTCTTAATTCACTACTAATCTCTTTTTTTATATTATGGTAAGGTCCTCCTACTGTTCCTCCAGGCATTCTTACAACTAAAGTTCTAAAGCCATCCACTCCTAGACATTCTTGTAGACTAGTTTGTGTTCTATTAAACTCATCAAAAAAAGACTCTTTACTTGCATAAACAGTTTTATATGAATGACTATATGTATGACTCTCAATTGAATGTCCTTCATTATATTCTCTTCTAATTAAATCAGGATTTCTTACTACTTGTTTTCCTAATACAAAAAAGGTTGCTTTAACATCATATGCTTTTAGAATATCTAAAACTTGCGGTGTAATATTACTAGTTGGACCATCATCAAAAGTTAAAAATACTATTTTCTCATCTTTATGTGAATATATATGTTGCATTTTATCAAAATCTTCATTTGTCAAATCAACATATCTCTTCTTTTGAGCAGCCTCTAATTCTTTTTGTAATTTTATTCTTTGCTCTTCTAAATAGTTTTCTTGAATGGTCCACAAATAGTCGCAGTCTTGTTCGACTGCAACTACAGAATGTTGTTTTGCAATTATTTGATTAAAAACAAAAGTAGTGAATAAGAGAAAAAAGATAAGTAGCGCTGGAACAAGTTTTTCTAACACTGATAACTTTTCTCTCTCTTCATTCAAAAAATACATATATTTTCTTGCCATAATAATCCTTATTAATTAGTTATTAATTAGTTATTCATTAGTTATTCATTAGGTGCATCAAAAGGGCTTCTTGGCTCTAATGTGGGTTCGTGCATTTGCTGAGAATATTCTTCATCACATTCCTGTCTCGTTTGTTGCATAGCATCTTGCATTGGTATGCCACGAGCTAATTTTTCATGATACATTTTTTCAACTTCATCTAATTCTATACCATATTTATCTGCAATAGCACTAAGTTCTCTTCCTGTCACATCATTTTCAGTATGTAATTCAGATATTTTTTCAGGACCATTATTATAATACATATCTTCAGCATGTTCTGTTTGATCTTGAGCTTTCTCAAATAGAGAATTAACGATTGGTGTATCCATGTTTTGTTCATTTAGTGAACGTGACATTGCAGCTTCCCCTGTTAATCCTTTAACTCCTTGAGGAGCTCCTCCTATACCAACACCTACACCTTCAGTAGGGCTATGTACACTAGAGAATACTTGATTAATTCTAGTATCCCTAGCATATCCACCTGATAAATGTACTGATGAAACAGGTCCTTGAACTCTTAGGTTCTCCTTTTTAACATTTCCATTTCCATCTATCGAATATGCATTAGAACCTACTGCAACAATTTGTTTTGCACCTGGTGTATTTAATACATCATTTGTAGTTCTATATGTATCAAATTTAGTATTACCATCTACAACCATGGTTGCATTTTTTAAAATTCCCTCTGCAGCTTGAGCTTGTAAGTTCTGTTTTACATCATTTTTCTCCATATTTGGAGCTGTAAGTGATTCATCTACATCAACACCTGTATTTCTTTCCATGTCTTCTTTATTTTGGAAGCCCATTTCTTGAATGTCTTTTTCCATTTCTTCTTTTCTTAAAGTAAGTCCTGGTTTTGATTGATCTATCTCTGATAAATACATTTCTTGTTTTTCAAGTGTTGAAAGATCCATATCTGGATTATCCATATCAAGATATTTTCCACCAACCATATTTTGTGAAATATCATTTCTATGGTTTTCCATAACTAAACTTCCTTCTTCATCAAAATACATTTGGAAGTCTAATCCATCTCTTGTAGAAATAGATAATTGAGCTGTATCTGCTCTATCTTTGCCTGGCCTAGTAAGAGCTTTGGCTTCTTGAATTTGAAAGTCTCCTACCATAAATTCATTTTGATGAATAGTCATAGCTCTTGCAATGGCTCTATCAATCATATCTCTTTGTCTTTGATCTTCTCTAAGTTCGCCTTCTCGTATTTGAGCTGCAGTATCTGCTTTATCTGGTTGTTGTGGATTGATTTGATTTTGCATATTTTGCTGCCCACTTACTTGTAAAGCTCCTACTTGAGCTTGATACATTGTATTATCATTTAATCCAGGTAATGTATTTGGTTGTTGTGCAGGGCTAGGTTGTACATTATTAGGTATTCCATTATTATATTCTGGCATAATTTAATCCTTCTTTCTAATTAATCTCTATAGTCATGACCAAATTCAGGTTTTAACCTTAAGTAACCCATTTCTTGCCATCTGTTATATGCTAAATTCAATCTGAATAACAATTTTGGTTTTGGACCAGCACGGTTCTTATCAACAACGCATGAATAATATCTTACATTTGGATCTTTGAATTTTTCTAATTCAAAAACATTTTCATCTGTTTCATCCAATGAATATTGATATCTATGTAAGTCTTCTGAACGTATTTGTTTAAATAGGCAAAGTGTATCTAAAACTTCTTTTACTGTTCTAGATACTGCCATATCATTTACAGTTAAATTTATTGGATCAGTAGTAGTTTCAGTTAACTGTAATGTAGTTCCAATATATATATGGAAATTAACAGCTAAGTTTGAAAGAATAGTTGCAGTTTTCTTCAATTCTTCACCATTACCGATGTTTTCTATATCAGTTTTCATTGTATCGTAGAATATATATTGAACTTTTTCTTTATAGTAGTAGTTCATTATAACTTTTCTTAATTCATCATTTGTATGGTCAGTAATGTTAATAAAGTGAATTGAGTTATATAAACTAGCGTTATACCAATCTGTTGCTATACACACACTTCTAAATGTTGAAGAATACTTTCTTAATCTTTCGGCGAAAGCATTATTGTCTTCATTAGGTAATTTCTTAATATAACCTTTTTCATCACATTCAACTTGTGATGGATCATCTGGTCTAAATTCTAGACCAAGAATCTCATTTTCTGAAACGAAAACATGTTGTCCATGTATGTTTTGCATAACTGGGTTATTAATAAGAGTTGTAATCAAGCAAAGTTTCATTTTATCTTCAGACATCTCGTTTGAAATAATTAAAACTTTCTTTTTATGTACTACTGCAAGGAAAGCAGCTAGATTGGTAGTAAATCTACTCTTACCACAGTTAGAAGGCATTGCAAATGATGATGTTTCACCTCTACGAATTCCCTTAAATACTTCTGACATAATTGGGAAAGGTAAAGAAATTCCTCCTGCTAAACTATTGTCTCCTTCAATTAAGAATTTAGTCAAATCTTCATTTAAGATTGCTCTTTTAAATTTTTCTGTAACTGTTATTTGCTCAACTGCACTTATAACATCCTCATCTGTCATTTGATCATAAAGTTCATAATTAAGAATGTCTGCAATTTGTTGTTGTGTCTTTTTTACTGGATATTTATAGAAACTCTTTCTGATTGTGAATAGTTTCTTTAACTCTTGATATGTTTTCTCCATATCAAATTCATTCTCTAAAAACTCATCTTGAATTGTTACTTTTAAATCATATAATTCAGATGATTCTTTAGCAAAGTTAAATCCATCTTTTGCTTCTCTAGGAGCATATTTTTCACCATCAGTAAAAAGTATCTTTTTATAAACATTTAGATAATTTTCATCTACGAAATAAGCATCTTCAAATTTAAAATAATAAACGGCAATTGCTTTTATTTCATTAAGAATTAATCCTAAATATCTTCTCTCCAACGTTGTATCTGCTAATGCTGGTGGAAATGTTGCAGAATCAGCAGTCATATCTATTTTAGTATCTTTACGTGGAGGTCTTGGGTCATTATATTCTGCTTTATCCGCTTGAATAACTCCATTTTTATCTTGAAGTGCAGTTGTATCCTCTTTTTCAACAATTGGTTTAGGCACTTCTACTGCTTCTGGTTGTTTAACTTCTTCACCTTTTATTTTCTTTTCCGCAGCCTCAATACCCTTTTCTAAATCATCGTCAAGATCAACACTTTGTTTAATCTTTTCTTTTTCATGCTCTGCTAATTCTTCTCTTTTGTGTTCAGGATTTATCTTTCCTAAACCAGAGTCAATTAGTTCCTCAAGATTTGGAGTATAATTATCATTTGAATTAGGATTATTTAGATTTTCTTGATTTTCATCCATGCCTTTTTCTTCTTTCGTTTTATTATTTTTTTACACAATAAGTCTATAATTATTTTGCTTTTTTGTCAATAATTCTGCCTGCTAAAAACACCTTAAATTTGGTTCAAAAAAAGTATTAAAAAAGTATTTTTTTATTGTTTGAAAATTTTCTTTATGATATAATTCAAATGAATTTTTTACATAAGGAGAAACTTATGAGTAATCAAAATCCATTACAAGGTATTAAACAAGCCTTTGAGACTCAAATGGCTCTTAAGAATGATTCTGAAAGAAAATATCATGAATTAGCATCAAAATTTGCAGTTGATATTGTTGAAATGTTTAGAGAACTTTATCCTGGTGTAGGTATTGAAAAAACTGTTCTACGTGAAAAATCAGGAAAGTCTTTAAGAGATAAAATTAGTTCTCTTCAAATTGAACGTTTTTCTAAATTAGCTGTTGCAGTTGCAGATATTCCAGATATAGTTAGAGAAGCAGAAATCAATAAATATGGAAGTCCTCAACCTCTTAATTTCAAAGATCTATATCCTCTATTTGCAAGCAGAATGGATGAAAACATTACTCCTGCCGATGATTCAGAAGAGAGTATTGAAGCTGCTGACACTCTTGGCAGTCATTATAAATATTGCATACAACAAGTTTTATGCAATTCTATTCAAACTCCTGCAGATGCTGATAAATTATTTGAAGAAGTAGCTGATATTTTTACTGAATCAAGAATCAGTAAAAACACAAAAACGGCATTAGCTAGAATAATGTATGCAAAAATTAAATTAGGAATACTTCCTGATTATTATAAAAAACAAAACTTAGAAAAATTATCTCGTCTATATGGTGAGCAAGCTAGAGATGAAGCAATAAAACATGCTACCTCTGATACATTGAGAGATGCTGAATGTTTGGATTACTTAAATTTAAGTGAGATACTTCCTATTGAACAAGATCAATATGATTTAAGTGAATCTTTATATGATAATGCTCATACATCTAAATTAGACAGATTAATAGATGAACAAGAATTTTTACATGCTAAAGACTTACAAGGAATGCATATAATCCTTACTTCTGTTCCAAGAAATTTCAAAACCAAAAACAGACAATTACAACAATTGATATCAGATAAAAATCACGAGCAAGATGCAATTGAAATATTCAATAAATCATTTAGTGATTTATCTACTCTTGAAAAAATATACATTGGTTACTTAAATAGTGAACAAAGTGGACAAAAAGATAAACCAAATTCAGAAAAAGTACTTGATACTTCTCCAAAAACAATGGCGATGCTTAGAACTATGATAGAAACATTCCATGCTGAACGTAAAATATCAGATTATTTATATACCCTTTCTCTTAATGAGTTAGAAAAAGGATTAAAATTTGAACGTGGCGATATTAAAGAATTCCCTTCATATATCAAACTTGATCAAGCATGTATGTCTGAAATATCTAGAGAATTTTCTGAACATTTGGAAAAACGTTCTAGTCAATGGTTACAAGAACATGGTGGTTCACTACTAGTAAGAGATTCTTTCAAACATAAAAATAAGCCAAATGGTTATGTAGCAGAACATATGAAAATTGAAATGGAAGGAAATCCTTTCCATACATTAGAAATACAATTAAAATCAAAATATGTTGATGCTAAATGTAAACCAGGACAATCTGCATCTCATGCAGCTAGAATTGGAAAGCAACGTATTACACCAACATTGTTAGATGATCCATATTTCTCTACTGCATTGTTAAATCCACAAATGCGAGCAAAATATATGGAGTTATTCCCTAAAGATTCTAACGTCTTAAATAATTTTATGACTGAATTAGATTATTTATTACCTAGATATACAGTTATAGAAGAAGATCCTGCTACACACAAAATGGTTGCACAAGATTTAACTACGGTAGAAAATGCTACATTATTCTATGATGATTTAATTGTTCATGATCATACAAATGCTCAAAGAATTTTACAATTAATTGAAGCTGCTGAAGGTTATGGAATTTCAATTCCTACTTCACCTAAATCAAAAAATCCACCTGCTCAATCACGTCCTCTATTGGATGTAAAACAAGCAAGTGATTCAAACAGTGACCCAGATGATCCTGAATTATAATTATTATAGTATTAATTAGAAGATATATTTATAATATAAATATAAATAAAAAATAAAGCCTTTTGGCTTTATTTTTTATTTTTTTATTTTATATTTTTATTTTATATTTTTTATTTATTATTTTTACTATTTATTTTTAATTCTTTATTTATTATTTATTATTTTTATTATCATTGTTTATTTTTAATTCTTTTAATAATCTCTCTATAAATTGATTCAGTATCTAAACCATATATTTTTTCTATTTCTTCTACACTTCCCTGTTTAACAAATTTATCCTTATAACCAAAGCCCATTACTTTAGTATCTTTTAAATCATGATCATTAATTGTTTGAACAATTGTGCTATATAATCCACCATTTAAAGTGCCATCTTCAATACTAAAAATAAATTGTTTGTTGAACTCTTCTTTGTCATTATAGTCTATTACTATATCTTCATCAAATGGTTTTAAGAATCTTGCATTAATAACTGTTGATTCAATTCCATTTCTTTTAAATAACATTTGAGCAACCTCAAAAGCTCTAGTAACCATCTTCCCGATTCCAATTATTTTAATCACATAATCTTCATTTATCTTTTGACTCTGAATTTCTAATTGTTCACCTTTATAGTCATCATCAATATCACCTGGAAGATAAATGTTTGTTACGTCATCTTTTTTATACATGTTATTATCAAAAATTTCTGCTTTTCCAAGCTCTATTGATTTGCAATTACCAAAGACAACTTTAGACTCTGATCCTCTAGGATATCTTATAGCAACTGGAGTTTTCATTTCATCAATAGCAAAATCCAACATTTTTTCAAGTTCTTTAAAATCTTTTGGAGCCATAATAGTCATATTGGGAATAGTGTTTAAAAAAGCTAAATCCAATAATCCTTGATGTGTTTCTCCATCAGCTCCAACTATTCCACTTCTATCAACTCCTATAACAACATGTAGATTTTGCATACAAACATCATGAACCAATTGATCATAAGCTCTTTGTAAGAAAGATGAATATAATGCAACTACTGGAACACATCCATTTATTGCAAGTCCTGCTGCAAGTGTCACAGCATGTTGTTCAGCTATTTCAACATCAAAGAATCTATCAGGATATTTTAAAGCAAAATCATGAAGACCTGTTCCATCTTTCATAGCTGCTGTTATAGCTACTATTTTTGGATTTGTTTTAGCTTTTTTAACTAGCTTATCCCCAAAAACTTTAGAATAATCTGCAGATTTTGGTTTTAATGATTCCCCAGTTTCTATATTGAATGGACCTGTAGAATGAAATTTATCAGGATTTTCTTCTGCTGGCTTATATCCTTTTCCTTTTATTGTTTTACAATGAATAAAAACTGGACCATCAAAATCTTTAGCGTTTTTAAGTAGTGCTTCCACTTTTTCCAAATCATTACCATCTATTGGTCCTAAATATGTAAATCCAATATCTTCAAACATATAATTTGGTAAAAAGAAAGATTTAATTGCATACTTTACTCTGTGAACTATCTTAAGCACCCAATTACCAAACTTTGGTATTTTAGACATTGTTTCTTTAAAGATTTTACTAGAATTTCTATAAAACTTTCTAGTTCTCATTTGAGTTAAAGTTCTAGCAAGACCACCACTATTTTTGCTTATACTCATTTCATTATCATTTAGAATAACTATTAAGTTTGTATCAGAAGCCCCAGCATCATTAATAGCTTCAATCGCCATACCTCCTGTTAAGGCTCCATCTCCTATAACGGCAATTACATGATAATTGTTATCATTTATAAGTTTTATCTTATCTTTAACAGGCATATTTTTCTTTTTAATGTTTTCTAAGTTAATATCTCTTGCTCTTGCCATTCCAAGTGCAGCAGATACTGATGTACTACTATGCCCTGTATCAAAATTATCATATTCTGATTCATCTATTTTAGGAAATCCAGAAATACCATTTAATTGCCTTAAAGTAGAAAACTTATCTTTTCTTCCAGTAATTATTTTGTGAGCATAAGTTTGATGACCTACATCCCATATAACCTTATCTTGAGGAGTATTAAATACATCATGAATAGCAACAGTTAATTCAACATCTCCTAAACTAGAAGCCAAATGTCCTCCAGTTTTAGATACATTTTTAATGATAAAATCTCTTAGTTCATCACATAGTTGTTTCTTTTCATCAATATTTAGTTTTCTTATATCATTTGGATAATTTACCTTATCCAAAATTGAATACTCAATCTTGTGTTTTCTCATAAAACTTCCTTTACATAGAAAATGGCACTTATTCAAAGTGCCTTTATCTTTAGTAAAAATCATGTAGAGTATAGTTTATCATATTTTACGAGGCTTGTCCAATTAGCTTCTAAGTTTTATATTCTCTTTTCCAACTATTTCTGATATCTCTGACAAAATATCTTTTGTTGCGAAAATTGCACCTGAAGGAACAATTTCTCCCTCTGATGATACTTTAACTTCAACTTTTAGATTATTTTTATCACCTCTAAAAAACAATAATGCTCCTCTCAATTTTGTCTTTTGCTTTTCATCTAAATTAGTAATATCAATTTCTAAAACTTTTGGTTTAGATGGAACACTTTCAATATTAAGTTCCTTTATTTCTGAAGCAATAATCGTTGCATCTTGATCTTCTCTTATTGAAATTCTTCCATTTACTTGAACAATATTTTCTTCAATTAAGAATGAAGAATACTTATTATATACACTTTCAAATACAATAAATTCACAAGATCCATATAAATCTTCCAATGTTACAAAACACATAATTGTATTTTTCTTAGTAAATTTTTTCTTTACTCCAGTTATAATTCCTGCTAAAGT
>DGSM01000113.1:0-4201 GCA_002393975.1 Clostridiales bacterium UBA4362 | reverse complement strand
ATCTCTATACTTTTCTAAAGGATGTCCAGAAATATAAATACCAAGCATTTCTTTTTCCATTGATAATAATTCTTTTTCAGTAAAGTCTTTTACCTCAATATAATTATATTTAATGTCTTGAGCTTCTTCTTGAATGATATCAAACATAGAAACTTGGTTTTTCAAGCCTTTATTATTTGAATTATTAATTAAGTCAATTATTTCTTCAAATGAAGCAAGTAAACATGCTCTTGTTTTCCCTAAATTGTCAAATGCTCCTCCTCTAATTAAGGATTCAACACATTTTTTATTTACTGCTTCTCCACTAATTCTTTCTGCAAAATCTCCAAAGTCTTTAAATTCTCCATTTTTGTTTCTCTCTTCAGTAATAAAATCCACTGCTGCAATTCCAACATTTTTTATACTTCCTAATCCAAAACGAATTGCATTTCCTTCAACTGTAAATTTTGTTTCTGATTTATTTATATCTGGTTGTAAAATATCAATGTTTAATCTTCTACATTCATTAATATATATAGGAACTTTGTCTAAATTTCCTAAGAATGAATTTAGCATTGCTGCCATAAATTCAGCAGGATAATAAGTCTTTAAATAAGCAGTTTGATAAGCTACAACTGCATAACATGCTGCATGTGATTTATTAAATGCATATTTTGCAAATTCAGCCATTTCATCAAATATTTTATTAGCACTTACTTCATCTATACCATTTCTTACACATCCTTGTATGATTACATTTCCATTTTCATCATCTTTTCCATGTATAAAGTTTTCTCTTTCTTTCGCCATTACATCAAGCTTTTTCTTTCCCATAGCACGACGAACTAAATCTGCTTGTCCTAATGAATATCCCGCTAAACTTCTTACTATTTGCATAACTTGTTCTTGATATACCATACATCCATAAGTAACTGAAAGAATTGGTTTTAGACTTTCATGAGTATATATTGCATGATCAGGATTTTTCTTATTTGCAATATATCTAGGAATTTGATCCATTGGTCCTGGTCTATATAATGAAACTCCCGCGATTATATCCTCTAAGCAATCTGGCTTTAATTCTTTCATAAAGTTTGTCATACCTTGTGATTCAAATTGGAATATTCCAATAGAGTTACCATCTTGCCATTGTTCAAATACTTTAGGATCACTCATTTCTTTGTCAAATTCTACATCAATTCCTCTATTCTTTTTAACTAATTCTTTACAATCTCTAATAACTGTCAATGTACGAAGTCCTAAAAAATCCATTTTTAGAAGTCCTAGTTCTTCTAATGTAGTCATAATATATTGAGTAGATATAACTCCATCTCTTGCATATAGTGGAACATAGTTTACAACTGGTTCCCTGGCTATAATAATTCCACAAGCATGTGTTGATGTTTGTCTAGGAAGTCCTTCTAATTTCATTGCTAAATCTAACAAATTCTTTACCTTTGGATCATTTTCATATAAATCACTTAATTCTTTGCTTTTTTCTAAAGCCGAACTAATGGTTATATGAATTTCGTTAGGTATCATCTTTGCTAATTTATCAGTATCACTATATGGAAAGTCTAATACTCTTCCCACATCACGAATTACCATTCTTGCAGACATTGTTCCGAAAGTAATAATCTGTGAAACATGGTCTCTACCATATTTATGTGACACATAATCAATTACTTCTTGTCTTTTTTCATAATCAAAATCTATATCAAAATCTGGCATAGAGATTCTTTCTGGATTTAAAAATCTCTCAAAAATCAATTCATATTTAATAGGATCAATATCTGTGATTTCTATCGCATATGCAACAATAGAGCCTGCTCCAGAGCCTCTTCCAGGTCCTACTGGAATATCATGATTTTTAGCCCAATTAACGTAGTCCCATACAATTAAGAAGTAATCTACATATCCCATGTTTTTTATTACTCCTAATTCATACTCCATACGTTCTAATATTTCTTTTGAAGGATTTTCACCATATCTCTTATGTATTCCATTAAGAGTCAAATGTTTTAAATAATCGAAATGGGTTTCGAATTCTTCTGGAACATCGTAATTAGGAAGTATTGTATGTCCAAATTCAAAATCTAGGTTGCATTTCTCTGCTACTTTAACTGTATTTTCAACAGCTTCTGGAATATCTTTAAAGAAGTCTATCATTTCTTCTGGAGATTTAACATATAATTCATCAGAGCCAAATTTCATCCTATCTTCATCTGACATTCTTTTTCCAGTTTGAATACATAGTAGAATTTCATGTGAATATGCATCTTCTTTTTTTAGATAATGAGAATCGTTAGTAGCTAATAGAGGAATATCCAATTCTTTAGCTAATTTAATTATTCTTTGATTTGCAACTAATTGTTCTTTTATTCCATTATTTTGTATTTCTAAATAATAATCTTCACCAAATAATTTTTTAAACCATAACGCACTTTCTTTTGCTTTATCATATTCATCTCTCATTAATTTAGAAGCTATTTCTCCTGCTAAGCAAGCAGATGAACATATTAATCCTTCATGATACTTCTCTAAAGCTTCTTTATCAATTCTAGGTTTATAATAATAACCATCTGTAAAACCAAGTGAAACTAACTTAGTTAAGTTTTGATATCCTGTCATATCTTTACATAGTAAAATTAAGTGATTATATTCTCTATCAAGATTTGGATCTTTATCATGCATAGTTCTTGGTGCCACATAAACTTCACATCCTATAATTGGTTTTACACCTTCATTTTTACATGCTTTATAAAAATCCATTACGCCAAACATAACTCCATGGTCAGTTAAAGCCATGGCATCCATTCCAAGTTCTTTTGCACGTATTGGTAATTCTTTTATTCTATTAGCCCCATCTAGTAAACTAAATTCACTATGTAAATGAAGATGTACAAATTTAGAATTAAGCATAATTCTCCTTAAAAATCTTTAAATTCTTTTTTCTTATTATATCACAAATTTTTCCTTTTAAAATATAAAAAAGAAGATAGCATTTATACTATCTTCTTTTGCTCTTACATCCAGCGACTTATATCAGAATTTTTCTTTGCTCGTCTTTGTCCATATCCTACTTTTATCATGAATATTGAAACAATTATTATTGAGAATGCTCCAATTAATGCAAAGTATAAGTTTGAGTTATTTTTATTAAATCCTGTTGGTGGTAATATTCTTACATTTTGCGAACTGTCAGCATCAACTTCTACTGGTGTTACTACATCTACTGGGCTATATGTACTATACTTGTCGTTTAATTTATCTTTGCTTTCCTCTGAAGGTACATCAATTCCAGAATGTTGATTTGCCATTGGTTGATTTCCTACTGTTGAGTATGTTGTTCTTCTTCCTACACTATTTGAAATTCTTACTGCTTCAACTAAGTTAGGAAATACTAAGTCTTCACTTTCTGACATTACAACACTTAATACCACTGGTGTTTCTATCTTATAGTATTCTACTTTATCAGTATCATATGCTTTTGGCAATAGTCCAAATGTATATGCTTCTCCTCCGTTATGTTGAATACTACAATAATTATCATTATTATATTTCTTTGTCGATAATCTATCTGTAGTAATAATAGTATCATAAGTTATTACTCTATCAAAGAATTCTCTGTTAACTAAATCCGCATTTAAGTTTGATGCATTAGGTGATCCCCATAAATAATTATTTGATAAAGTACCAGGGGTTGTTCCTCCAACCGGTGTTTGTTCTCTTTGAGCATCAATTTCTTGTACGCCAAATGGATAAATATAATTTGAATAATATTCCTTTGAATCTCTAATCTGACCTGCTGTTCCACCCTCTGGAATTATTGCTTTTACATTCCATTTAGACTTTTCATATCCACTATTAAGCATAGTATCATTAACATTTTTAACCCTTAACTCATCCATACTGTTGGATATATTAGCTTCAAAATTAATACTATTTGGTACATAGTCTAAAACTTCATCAACATTAGTTCTTGAGACATTTCTAATATTAGAAGGTTCATCTTCTTCCCCTTTATAGTAGAATTTCTTATCAAGATAATCAACTTCTCCTATATTCTCAATAGTATAAATATACTTGACTTGCAATGTTGCATTTTCTATTAATTCATCATCCATATATGCTTGTATTAATTCTGGAGATGTTAACGAATTCGTAGTAACATTTACCGATTGAAGTCGTTTACTGTTAATCTTATATGTGTGTGCTTTAT
>DGSM01000101.1 GCA_002393975.1 Clostridiales bacterium UBA4362 | reverse complement strand
TTGAGTTCTGTAAAGAGTTGAATATACCTTTCTTTATGGCGCGACCTGTCACCACATTGGAACAAGTAAGAACTTTAAAAGAACTCGGTGTATGTTATGTAATTCTTGATAATGAAGTAATACATAAACTTCACGAAATCAAAATTATAAATGTTCCAGTCCGTGCCATTCCCAACATCTCCTTTCTCGATGAACTCCCACGAGAAAATGGTATTAATGGAAACTGGATACGACCAGAAGATATGGACGCATATTCTTTATACATCACAACAATCGAATTTGGCACTCAACCTGAAAAACGAGAATAGGCACTCTTTCGCATTTACAAAAATGAAAAATAGTTCTCTGGCGACTTGGGCAAAATTGTTCAAGACCTAAATGCCATAGGCCGCAACTCACTGATAAGTAGTGAAATGTCATCACAGCGTATGAACTGCGGAATGAAATGCGCTACTTCAAAAACTTGTAATATTTGCTATAATATGTTAGAAATAGCATCTCATGAAGAATTATTTAAATGAAAGGAAACTAATAATATGTATGATTTTGATATGAAAAAACTCCTTGATGCTTTTGAAGGAGATCCCTCTAAACTCGCAAATGCTTTTACTAGCCAACTTAATAATGAACTTGCGGCCCGCAAAAGTGAGCGTATGGTTAAAGAAGCCGCAGAAGAAGTTGCTAACGCATGGAATGATTTTGTTGAAGAATATTTTGCGCATGGTGAAGGTGTGCCAGATGGCACTCTCATTGATGATTATGTAATTGATGCTAATTCAGTTATTGATCTCATGAAAGCTTTCTTACAACTTGTGCCTGCGTTTGCTAAGTATAGCACTACTCTTGAAGACTTTAATATTCTTCTTCATGGTAATAAACAAAAAGCAAAAGAAGTCGGTGCGCAAGTGCGGGATGATTTTAGTGCTACCATGAATAAGTTCTTTGATAAAATGGGTTGGTAAATAAAAAATAAGTAGAAGCATTTCCTTCTACTTATTTTTTTAAACGTTCTTCTAATTCAATAATAATAAATAAAACTATTCCAATTAATAAAACCTAAAACATATTAATACTCCTAATTGAAAATATAAAAATAATATATTATAATATTTATAGAAAAAATAAAGGAGTGATATTTCCCATGACTGATTATAAGAGTTTTAAACTTCCTGGCAATGCTCGTCTGCGTATTAGGAGTGAAAAGATTGTTGCGACCCTTAGTTCAGACGGCGGTAATAAAGTAGATATTTTTTGTGAAGGAGTTGCCGTTCCTTTTCATGTTGAAGCCACTAAACGCACTCCAAAAGAAATGATTGATTATATCTGGAATATCCCTGACTTTGAATCAGAGGAGGATATGTAATGGACGACAAAAAGACAAAAGGTCTCTATCTCGTAACCGTTGAATGGTATGACGAATGCCAAGATAAAGATCGCACTAATTATGCGCTCGTCATTGCTAAAGACATTGGCAAAGCAACTGAAAAAGTCTCCAAAGATTTTGATTACATTAACACAATCAAAGCCGAAGAATGGATCTCTGGAGGAGCAGTAGATGTTAATTGTATTTATCTCCCTGATGATTGGGATCTAATCTATAGAATCAAAAATGAAAACGACTATTAATGCTTTCTTTTGTAAAACTTGCGCGCATAAGGGAACCGCACAAAACGGTTCCCCTGCTTGCGCTTTACATAAGAAAATTATAAATCCAGACGAAGATTTTTGTAGTGATCATATTAATCCAAAAGACAATATAAATTGTGAATGGTGCGGCCAGCCTACTCCTCCTGATGAAATCAAGATCTGGATTATAGATGACAAACATAAATTCCTTTGCCCTCATTGCTCACAAATGGTAAATACTTGCCAAACTTGTGCCTATGGAAATGAATGCGGTTTTGCGAATGATCATAGTATGCCACAGATCGTTAATCAAACAGTACGACAAGGCGGAATGATAATGCAGACTCAAGTTAAAAATCCTAAACTAATTGAGAAGCATTGTCTTTCATGCCGTTGTTCATGTGATGATAAAGGCACATGCCTTAGAGATGAAAATGGGGCAAACTGTGGACACTGGAAGGTAGGACTATAAATGCGCCTATCATATTGCCGATAAATACTTCAAAAATTTGAAGTAAGTGCCGCCATTCAAATGCGCTCCATGCGTAGTAAAAAGCATCGGCAATACAGTGTTCAAATCCACAAAGAATAAATAAAGCAACAGGAAGAATAACTCCAAGTGGCTCACCTTTTGCTTTCCAATTATTGACAGCCATTTGAATACATATACCGCAACCTATTCCACCAGCAATATGTTGATACCAAAGTTCAGCATCACGACTTTCAAGAATTGGTTGAGCACATTCATAAATTAATTCTGGCATGAAGTCTAAACGACGCATAATAAACATCGTTAAAACTCCAAGTAAATTTGCCACGAAAATTGATAATATCTAACGGAAATTCCAAGAGCCATCATATAACATTCCAAATTTACCTGTTACTAAATTTAAATTTTCTTCACATATGGCAAGTAATCCACAACCAAATAATAAAGCACCTGCGATTTTAAATCCTAGACCAAAAGGTGCTAAAGACATATAAGTAAGTGCGGATATGGCAATAAAAGTTCCTGCCAACCATGCTTTAATTACATCTAACAAATTAAATCAACTCCAATCTAAAAATAGTATATCAAAAAATTACATTTCAGTCAAGGAGTATAATATGAATTATTGTAAACATTGTGATGAAATTTATTTTCATCTTAATGCTATTTCAAAATTGCGACATGACACCCATAGCGAACCAATAGAGCAAAAAGTAGAAGTGCGCTTCTGCCCTGAATGCGGCAAACCTTTAAGCGAATTTAAAGGATTTATTAATGAAAGGATGTATGGTTAATATGTATGCTTTGATTTCTAATTATGAATATCCCGAACAGTTTTGTTTTATCGCAAATGATCCTGCTGAACTTGAAGAAATGGCATTGAGTTTGTTTGAAGAAGATTGGTATGAATGGTTTTGTTCTGTCAATGAGGAATATGAAAGTTACGAAGTGAATAGCACTAATGAAGCAATGAAGCATGAGGCTTTCACTTATGCGCTCGATCATTCCTTTGATGATTATTATATTACTGAACCAGTATTTCTTGGAGAATAATTATGTATGTAATTATTGATACACTTTCTGGTGGAGATAAACCAGAGGTAATTTATTCTACATATCGTAAAGACACAGCAGAAGAAATTATTCTTTCTATTTATGAAGAATATATATATGATTATTTCAATATGTATATTCAAAAGTATCCAACTTTCAGTAATGGATACCTGATTGATTTCGCGAAAAGTTCTGCTAAAAATGATGTGCGATTTCTTAATATCCAGAAAGTACCTATTACTGTAGAAGATTATTGGCTTCATAAATCCTAATAGGGAACTGCGGTTTCCAGGTTAATCCGTCCGGATGAACCTGGAATTCGGCATTTCTATTTTATTTTTTAAAAATAATTTATTATAATATTTTTAGAAAAAGAAACAAAGTTTCTTTTTCTAAAAAGAAAATAAGAAATGAGGTATCAATCATGTACGATAGTTTTTACACAGTGACATTTTGCCGCGATTGTTCTAGCTATTTTTTTCATAATCTTGAACGCGCAAGAGCTTTTATTCTTGAAAATTATGATGATGAAATGGCTGATGATGCCACATATGATCCTGAGGATGCGGCTAAAGAGTTGGACCAATGGAATAGTATTGAAAATTATGCTTGGATTGATTTGAATTGGATGGAGGATTAATTAATGTCTGTTCATTATAGTTCCAGATTGGGATATGGTTTCATTGTTCAGCGCAAGGAATATCGTGAATTTCCAGAAGAGAAATTCAAACGGTTTCAGGAATCTGATTATGCGTTTGCGATTGATGGGTGGGACCCTGATAACTCTACTTATTTCTTTGGCCTTATGATTTGGCACGCAGACCCTAGTGAATATTTTATGGTGCCACCTGTGACGCCTTATCCTCATGAAGAGTTGATGAAAATGATTGATGAATATACATCTTTCTTTCCTAATCAAAAGTCCTATATGCCTCACAATTATGTACTTTCATGCGTCGATTAATTCGGCGCATTTGATTTTTTTTAAATAATATATTATAATATTTATAGAAAATGAGAAAAGAAGGAATTGAATATGTTTGAATACAAACTTCAGGAATGGCTCAAAGAAAATGGCTTCGAATGCGCGATCCAGTTCGGAAATGATTTCGCATATGATAGAGAATATAATGTCCTTCAAGTTGGTTGCATTGGATATCCTACTGTTTGCCGCTGGTTTGAGCAGTTTCTTTATGAATATGGGCTAGACTATACAGGCATATATGATCCCGTCCTTGCGCTTCTTCATGAACTTGGTCATAGTATGACTCTTGATCAGTTTTCTGAAAAAGAACTTAGACTTTTTGATTTTTCCAAGTTTCTTCTTGAAGATGAGCGCATGACCAATAGTGATAAAATGTTCCAATATTGGTCTATCCCTGATGAGTTTTCTGCTAATCTTTGGGAGATTGAATTTATTAACAACTGTATTGATCGTGTTTGTGATCTTTGTGATATATATTATAATTATTGGGAAGATTTTATCAAAGAAAGGAAGTGCGCCTGATGTTGCGTAATAAACGAAGTGTCTGGAACCGTAAGAAATATCAGCGTGAAGTAAATAGAATTGTACGTAAATGGAATAAGTCACTCAAAGAAGATTGGCTGTGGAATGGTCGATTTGTGCTTCATCAGTATGACGCATATTTCTGGCCCTATGAAGATAAGAGTGGCGCAAAATTTAATGTATGGCTTGAATTTACTGATACTAAAACTGGCGCACAAGAGATTATGGATTTTAATAATTATGATCTTGATTGGCGCCTTGGTGAATGGTTGAATCGTTGTATTACTGAATACTGGGCAGTATGGAATGAAGTTCCCAATCCTAATGAACAAGCAAGAC
>DGSM01000070.1:7676-9281 GCA_002393975.1 Clostridiales bacterium UBA4362 | reverse complement strand
ACTTGCAAAGATTTGTCCAAAAAGCACATTTATGGAGGAATCTTATATGTTACATGAGAAAGTATTTTTCAAGAGACCCAGTGCATTCCTGGTATACAATACTCAGGACTGCTACGACATCGTCGACAGCATTGTAGACTTCTACCGGCCCGGAGAAATCACAGTAGTATATCAGTTTAACGACGATATCATACTGATGCATCCCGGAACGTACAACGGAGAAGCTGGAGCCCGCTCTGCTATTCGTCAGCTCATCAAAAAAATTGAAACTGGTGATATCCATTCCCAGAAAAACGATGAGAAAATTAGGGAAATGACAGGCGATTATGCATTTAGCACAAAAGCAGTATTGCTTGACTTCCTCCGGGAAGAACTCAAAGCAATCCAGTAACACATAGTATTAAATCTTTGCAAGTATCTGACTAAGTCAGAGAAGGCCAGCGGTAACAACTGCTGGCCTGATTTTTTTTTAATTATTAATTATTGATAAGTTATAGTTTACTATTATTTATTATATTATTAATTATCTATTATTTTTAATTATTCTTTATAATTATTATTTTATACATAAAAAAGGCCCCAGGCGGAGCCTGAGGCTGTCAGTACTCGAAGTACTGAGTTACTAGTTTATGGTCTTTATTATATCCATTTACTAGGGTAACTTCAACACTATCTCCTACATCAACTTTATTATACAATGCGCTGTCATCAAAAGTTTGCTCGATGCCTTCGTATGTGATTGTTACCAAATATTTTGGGGGATGATAACGTTTTAGCGGAATATTTTTTCTCACAAATACATATGTGTAATATTCATCTCTATACTCTTTTTGAGTCACTGTGCCTATCACTTGCTGCTCTTCCCTCTCAGAGACTCTGTTGCATTCTGCTAAAATCATGCAGATAATAATCCCAACAGTTATTAAAATCATATACCGTCTCATCATTTTTGTTTCCTCTCTCAAAATACGGGAGCTTTCATAAACTGTTCATGAAAGCTATGGTCTACAAATACTGTATAACTATTATACCATATTTTAGTAAAAAAATCAAAAATAACAAAGAAAGACGACAAGGAATCCCTTGTCGTCTCTTCACTTTTTCACTACTTGTCACAGGAGATGCTTCACCGGCAATACATGTTGAAGAACTCTCCGAATGTTAAAGATTCATCATTTTCGTGCTCAGCGATATGTTCCCCCATCCGCTCATAAGCATCTAAGAACATTTTCCGCTGTCCTGGATTGTTCAGTTTCATGATTTCAGCCTTCAGGCTATCTCCATATGTCATATCCCAAAAACTCATCATTTTTGACACCTCGCATTGTTGTGTGATTGTTTACCAGTAGTTACATCTTATATTATACCATAAATTGGCATATTTTTCAATTTTTATCTATCTATATCATCATCTTGGTTTATTATTTTCTCTTCTGCTGCTTTTCTTTCCGCTTCTTCCCTCTTCTTAGCTTCAGATTCTGCAATTAATTCTTTAACATAAGTCATATCTCTTTTATTACTCCAACCAAAAGCAAGTCTCGATAAATCAACCATCATTTGCTTTGAAGTAATTCTCCTTCTCTTATAGTCAAAGTCAGCATAATC
>DGSM01000070.1:0-7561 GCA_002393975.1 Clostridiales bacterium UBA4362 | reverse complement strand
GTCTAAAACCAATTCTATTCCATGCAATAGTATAATCACCTACATGAGGTTCAGTAACTTGCCATGAAGCATTACCTTGTTCATCTTTTAAATGAGCTGCAACAAAAATATAACCACTCATAAATTCCAAAGGGTCATTAACTGCAGGTTTAACACTAAATGTTAAAATCTGCATAGCAGGAATCCCTCTTGCCCTTAAAAGAGCAGTATAAAGAGTAGCACTATCAAAGAACCAATTTCTTTGGCCATCTTTTAATATTTCATCAGCACTCTTTTTAAATTGTCTATTATCATATTGCAAATACAAACTATGATAAGGAGTAGCCTTATTCATAACCTTTAACATATCTAAAGCTAATTCTTTATCTGTATCTCCTTTAGCATTTTCAGCTAATTCTCTTATAGCAGGTGTAACTTCAGTTCTAGGGCCACTAGCTAAGTAGTATTCTGGATCATCAAATCTAGGTGCTGAAAACAGACCATTATTAATCATATTCTCTCTCCTATTTGTTTAGAATAACCATCTTTAGCATTAAAATTATTTTCATATTATACAACGGCTTTAGTATTTTGTAAATCCTTTTATTCATAAGGCTTATAGAAAAAAGACAATAAAAATATAAATATAAAAGAAAACCAAAATATAAATGTTAATATAAATAAAAAAGACTTGAGATTTCTCTCAAGCCTTTTTATTATTTTTAATTTTATTATTATTGTTTTATTATATGCTTTATTAAATCTCTGGTGTGCCATCATCATCAGATGTGTCTTTACCATTTGGATTATGTTTTTTATTATATGCTTCTAAATCTCTTTGAGTTTCTGCATATGTTTGCATACCATTTTGAGCTCCTTTTTCTTTAACTTTGTTAGCACAATTCATTAAAGCATAATCAATAGAGGTTTCTAAATCTTCCCCTCTTGAAATAGCTGCTGCAAAAGTTCCATTAAAGGTATCTCCTGCTCCTGTTGAGTCAATGCATTCAGTAGGATATGGATTACGATGTACTAATCCTTTATCAGGATTATAATACATAATACCTTTGTCTCCTAAAGTTGCAATAACATTAGGATGTCTTCTAACAAGTCCTTCAATTACAGCTAATATTTCCTCTCTAGACGCATTTTTCAACTCTGCTTTAATATCCTCAAGAGACATCCCTTCTTCATATTTAGCTAAAGCATATGCTTCTTCTTCATTTGGTGTTAAATATGTTGCTTTATCTATTAAACCTTTCTTAGCTAATAGTCCTGATTTCTCAACTGGTGTTGGATCAATCATTAAAGTTACCATATGCTCATCACAATAATCAACAACTTCTTCAATTGTATCATCAGGCATTTTCATTTGAATTACTACTACATCTGCATCTCTTAAAATAGGTTCTGTTCTCTTGTTGAAAACCACTTCTGGAGATAATTGTTTTATACAATTACCATATCCAAACATTTGATTTTCACCATTTTTGTTTACGAAGATTACTCTACCATCAGTCTCAGTATTTAATACTTTAACTGCTGAATAATCAATTCCTTTTTCCTTTAAGCTTTGTACAATTTTTAAACCAGACTCATCTTTACCAACACATCCTATAAAAGAAACTCCTACATCTGTTCCTTGTGATTGTAAAGCAGCTGATACTGCTTGGTTTGCTCCTTTTCCTCCTAAAACTCTAGTTGTTTCATATATATCATTGCAGCTCTCACTAGTTAAACGGTCTGGAAAAGTATTACTATTAAGATAATTTGTAGTGTCCATATTAGCACTACCGATTACTACTATTCTTTTCATTTTTATTCTCCTTATAATTACTAAATTTATTTTATTTTATTTTATTTTATTTTATTTTTTCTTTTCTTAATCTTTTATCCAATATCTTTAGTTATCTCTATTTTTAACACGGTATCTTTACTATTTCTTTCTTCATAATACTAACCCTCCTTATATATTTTGAGGCAAACTAAAAGCCCATATATTAAACTATATATGGGCTTGATAATAATTATATTATGAATTCAACTTATTACATATAGTTTAATATATATAATAAGTCTCATTAATTAAAATAGATCCAGGCTTTAAAGCCATGTTATGTTGTTGAATCTATTCCAAATGAACTTGGCAATTACTCCCTCATTACATAAAAGATTATACCACATATTACCATTTTTGTCAACATTTTAGAGTCGAGTATTATTTATATTGCCTACTATATAGTTTATTTACAATCAATTCTTTTTATGTACAAAATACATATCTATGTTACTAGAAAAAATAGCTTTTGAAGAAGGCTCTTTAGTAGAAAACACTGTTAATAATCAATTAACCAAAATAAAAGAAGCTTTTTACAATGATTCATCCTCAGAATAACCTCACTATGTTTATAATGATATAAAAATAATAGAACATACTAGATTCCATATGTTAGCTATAAAGGAATCCGATAGTGAAACTACTTATCATTTTATAGTAACACCTCTTAATTATTAATAAAATTTGTTTAGCAATTTTTAAATTATGAAATCTAATTATAAAAAATAGAAGCTTATACTTTCGTATAAGCTTTTATTTTTTATATGTTTTTATATCTTTATTCACTAATAGGTGTAATTATAAAGTTTAGTTCTAATTTAGTCTCTGACATACCATGAACAGCAATTTCAAACTTTGAATGTCCATTAGTTCTAGAATCTCTATAAATTTCTTGTGGAAAAGGAAGATTTTCATCATAGCTTAAATTATTATCTATCTCAGATATAAATGATTTCAAGCTATCCTCAAATGAATCATAATCATAATAATAAGTATCTAAGAAGTCATTAAATGATTCTTCCCAGTTCTTTCTCTCATTAGATGAACTGCTTGGAGACCAATTTGTATAAAAATCAATATAATTTACACATCCTATATCATCAACTTCATAATAGCAATATGTTCCATTTTTTAGTTTTAGTATATATCCACCATCTTCATAACTTGAATCTTCTATTTCTTCAGATAACATACTTTCCATACTATCAGAAGTTATACCGAAAGAAGAATAGTCTTCCCTATATGTGATAGTATCTGCATCAACAAAATTTACACTATAGTTTGCTCCATCAGTATCATCTCCTGGAACAGCTATTAGAGCAACCTTATTATCATACATTGTAAAAGAAAAAACTAATTCTTTTCCATCACTATCTACATATGTAACATCTAAATCCTCAAATTTTAAATTTCCTTTATATTTTATAGGAGCTCCTATATTAACAAGTGTTAGATTATACTTTTTATTTACTAACTCTAAATATCCACCTGTATAACTATCTGTTATTTTATTAATCTCTGATTCATCTGGTGTATTGTAATAATAATCTACAAACTTTTGTAAATCATCATTTTCATCAATTGAATCTTTCTCAGTCAATTTTTCATAAGCATAACATGCTCTATAGTCAAAATACTTATTAATATACTCTTTCATTTGTTTTTCACTTTTAACAGCATTAACAAATTCATTAGCAATAGTTTGATATTCATTACTCACTTTTCCAGTAGCATAATAAACACTATTTAAATTCTTTTTACTATTTAAAGAAATAATAAGTGCAATTGCTAAAGCAATAATGATTAAGACTAAAAATGAAATTACGCAACCAATAATTACTTTCTTTTTCATATTCCCACCCTAACTTTTTTATTATTTTATTTTTTATAATTTTATCATCTCATATAATAAATAACAATAAAAAAGTAGCATTACATATAAGCAATTGGGCAAAAATAATAATTAAAGCTCTGCTATTTCTAGTAGAGCTTTGTTTTATAATTCTTGTGATTGGTTTACTTTTCTTCTTTGTCCTATAAATGATTCTATTCTTTTGGTTAATCTTCTTTTAGCCAACTCGCTTTTAGGTATATACAATCTTAATGGATGTTTTGCTTTTGGTTTTAATGGATGGTCCATAATTTCACCATCTTTGTTTCTCATTTTTCTATAATATCTAATATAATTTTTAACTCCTGATCCAAGTAATACTTGTAATTTAAGTGCATTGAATTCTCTTTTATCACTATACTTTTTATCATTAAATAAATCATATATAGCATCATATATATTTATTTGTCTTCCATCCTTATTAATAATCAAAGCTTTATACTCTTCTGGATAAGCAAGTCTAAAATCTTTGGGTTTTATATTATTCTCTTCAATAAATAAAATAACATTTGCAAGTTGCCTTAAATAATTTTGTTGGTCAGGAGTTAATTTAATTGGTATATTAAAAGCCATAGAATCTAATTGTTTAGCATACAAATAATTAACATTATCTGGAGTGTATGATAAACGAATTCTTTTTTGTGTTTCTTCTTTAAAGTCTACTATTTTCTCATCATCTGGTAAATAATGTACTCCAAATAAATTTAAAAAGCCTTCTTGGTATACATTTACTGTATCATTATCTTTTTCTGTTTCTGCTCTTTTCTGGAATTCGACTCCTTTTAAGGTATCTTCTTCTCTAATATTAGTACATATATAAGAAATTAATTTCTTTTGGTCTAATACTCCTCTAGTCAACATTTGCTTACTATCATAAGCAGCTCTTATTAATTCCATTTTTGAAAACAAATCAGGAAGAATAGAATCTATATCAACCAATAAAGGTTTGTTAGAATTTAGTGTTACTCTATCATAGAAAAAAATCAATTCATCAAATAAATCATTTAAATCTTTATCATTAAAAACAGGTTTAGTTATAATAGAATTTGTTCTTTTGGATTTTTTATATCCAACAAGTATTTTCACTAGGTCTTGTATTATTTCTATTTTGCTCTTATTTAAATGAGATGCCATGGTTTCTACACCTTTGTTTTGCATAGCTTTTTTATACATATCTTCTACTTCACGTTTTATAGCTTTAGCCGTATCTGTTTTACACTTTTCCATTTCACCTTGAATAATAGCTACCTTTATTTTTGCTTTTATTGTTTCATAATCTGGTGTAGTCCCCTTTTCTTTTAGTAAATCAAATATTTCTGATTTTAGATTATCTTTAATATCTCCTCTAATTTTACCACTTACGTCAGTATGTCTTTTTAGTAAAACTTCAAATTGTTGTTTAAACCTTTTTGGCTTACTATAATGAGGCAATACTTTTAACGCCTTTAGTACATTATCTGCTTGTACATTTGCTAACATATCGACTCTCTCTATAATGACTGAATTAAATACTTGTTCAAAAAAATTTTCTTCTTCATGATGAGCTAATTTATTTGCATATCCTCTTGTAAGAAGCATAATATAAATATCATCATTAGGAGTGTCCCCTCCTCTTTTTGCTCTTTCAATGATTCTATCAACATCTGCTAGCATTATTCTATAATCAGATTTTATTTCTAGTTCAGATGGTAATAATAGATTAAGACGTTTGTTTTTCTTTTTTTCGAGAGCTTGCAATTCAGTTAATACTCCATCTATCTGTAATCTATCTAAAATATATATTAATAGACCACGCATTCTTTTTAATTTTTCTAAATTCTGAGTTGATATAATTTCACAACTATATCCTTTTATATAATCTTCTGTACTATTTAATCTTCTAATTAATTCTTTTCTTCTGTCTTCGGTATTGGTACCCATTTTTTATTGTCTCCTTTATTCTATTACATATACATAGAATTCTTTTCAAAAAAAATCCTATATAGTTGGTATAACTATGTAGGATGCTATTTCTCATATCTTGGAGTAACCGACTAAAAATATATAGTTTTACCATATATAATAAGTCTCATTATTTAAAATAGATCCAAAGCTACGCCATGTGTTGTTGAATCTATTCCAATTTTACTTGGTAATTACTCCCTCATTACATATTAAATTATATCATTTTTCTTGTTTTATGTCAATTTGTTGCTCTGTATCGCTTATTTTTTGCGTTTTTCCTTTTCTTATGGTATAATGCTAGTGCAAGTTTTTGATGTAACTTCGTTGAAGGTAAAACCTTAAGCTATATTATTTAAGTCTAAAAGCCAAAATCAAAATCTACTACAACCAGAAATGGACTAAATCAGAAAAGAGTTCTGGGATAGATTTAATCCCAAGTCATCGCCTTATCTGAAGCTAAGTTATTACCTAAAACTTGCAAGTTACGTAGCAGGAGTTGGAAGCACCAAAACATTCCATCTAACTCCTGCTTTTTTTATGTCTTTTTTGATTCAACTTATTTGTTTATATAATCATATTGATTACATATTCATTAAAACTATATTAAAAAATCTATTAATCATTGTTTGTTCTTTATTTTTTGTTATATTCTTATCTCAAGGAGGATTATATATGGAAGAACCAAATAATGATTTAAATAATAATAATAATAATGATATTGAAAATGAATCTTCAAACTTTGAAGAAAAGTTTAAAGCAGAACCAAAATTAGAAGAACCAGCAAAACATGAAGAAAAGAAAAAATCTAAGGTAAGCGTTGGAACTATAATTAGCATAATAATTATATTAATTCTTATAGCTGGAATAGTAATACTAGCTTACTTAAATAAAAACAAAGAAGCAGTTAAACCAAATACTCCAACTCAAAATGTAGTAAAAACAATTTCAACAGATCCTATTTTTACCAAGGAAAACTATCCAAGGGTTGATGCATCTCTTGCAATACATCCTTTAGTAGATAGTATTGCTGCTAATTTCATGGGTGTAAATGAAGAAGATTTAGATTATACATATACAAAAACTAGAACAAGCGATGTTTATAAAAACTTAGTAGATGGCAAAGTTGATGTAATATTTGTTGCTGAGCCATCACAAGCCGATTATGATTATGCAAAATCTAAAGGTGTTGAACTAGATGTAATGCCTGTTACAAGATCTGCATTTGTATTTATTGTAAATACGGCAAATCCAGTAGACAGTTTAACACTTGATGAAATAGTAAAAATCTATAAAGGTGACATCACTAATTGGAAAGAAGTTGGCGGAGATGATGAAGCTATTATTCCTTACCAAAGACCTAATGGTAGTGGAAGTCAAACAGCAATGATTTCACTAGTAATGAAAGATGCTAAATTTATGACAGCTCCACAAATGAAAATAGAAGCTGATATGGGAGGCCTTATGGATGCTATTGCAGAATATGATAATGCTAAAGCATCAATTGGTTATTCTTATTTCTACTATGTAAATACTATGTACAAAAGAGATACTGTTAAAATGATTGCTGTAGATGGAGTTACTCCATCAATAGAAACTATAAAAGATGGTACCTACCCTATCTATACAAATGGATACATTGTTACACTTAAAGGAATAAGCGAAGATAGCCCAGCTAAGAAATGGGTAAATGCCGTTACTTCAGATAGAGGAAGCAAAATTATAGAAGATGCAGGATATGTTCCTGTTAACTAGGAGGTTTCTATAATGAAAAAGAAAATAATAATACCAATAGTTATTATTGTTATATTATCTGCTATTCTTTGTGTTGAAGTTTTGCATTTCATCCAAAAAGATAGCTCAGATATTAATAAAAATCCACCAGCCGGTACTACTTATATTAATAAGCAAGA
>DGSM01000126.1:4742-5860 GCA_002393975.1 Clostridiales bacterium UBA4362 | reverse complement strand
ATTGCAGTAATTATAGTAAGCATTTTTGAAATGATACTTCCAAAAGGAAATTTAAAAAAATATATTAAAGTTGTTCTTGGAATATATGTAATATATTGTTTAATCTCTCCCTTTGTAAATAAAAACAAATTGTTTGATTTAGATAATATAAATATAGAAAAATATACTACAAGTAATATTACACAAAGTAATCTTAATCAAGAGAGTATTGATGAAAGATTAGAAACATTATACATAGATGAATTAGAAAAAAGTATTAACATTAAGTTAAATGAACATGGATATGAAATATATAAATGTAAAATTGATGCTAATTTAAATAGTAACAATGAAAACCCAGGAATACATAAAATAGATTTGATTATAAAAGAAAAGAAAAAAAATCAAATACAAATTGATGAAGTTGAAATTGGAAATGCTGAAATGCTTCAAGAAAACGACGATAATAAATATGATAAAGGAAATGCAGAAAAAATAAAACAGATAATTTCTGATTATTTAGAAATTGGTAAAGAAATTATAAATATAAAGATTAAATGATATGTATTAACATTGGTATTCCCTCTAAGGTTGTAATATTTCGTTGAGTGCCTAAAGAAAAGAAAAAGGAGATGTTTTATGGAAAACTTTTTTAAAAGACTTAGTGAAAAAAATCCAAAATCACAAAGCAAAAGAAAAATTGAAAATTTGGTTTTTTTTATTATAATTTTGATAATTACATTAGTTTTGATGAAAAGCATTTGGAAAGGACAGGTTGATGAACCAGAAATAGAGAAAGAAGAAAATAAAGATTCTAGCGAGGTTTTAGCAGTAAATAGTAATAGCTTGGCAAAGTTGGAACTAGAAGAAAAACTAGAAAATATTCTATCTACTATAAAGAATGTTGGAAAAGTAAATGTTTTCATAAATTATTCTGAAAGTACCAGTAGTATCCCGCTATATGATGAAAGTACAACAACAAGTACAACCACAGAAGATGATTCTTCTGGAGGAACAAGAAATACGGTAGAAACGGAAAACCAAAAAGAAGTTGTGTTTACAGAAAAATCTGGAATTAAGGATCCTGTTATACAAAAAACTTTGATGCCAGTTATTGAAGGAGCAATTATTACAGCAGA
>DGSM01000126.1:0-4577 GCA_002393975.1 Clostridiales bacterium UBA4362 | reverse complement strand
GCAAATTTCGTTGTTAAACTGCATTCGAAAATCCTGAGACATACAAAAGTACGACAAGGAGGATGTATTGATGGTAAATTTAAAAAGAAAAGAGTTTTTAATATATGCAATTGCTTTAATGCTTGTTGCAGCTGGATATTTTAATTATTTGAATTTAGATATGAAATCTATAAAAACATCTGCTAGTGCAGAACATAATGATATAAACATAATTTCAGATAATGAGCAGATAGTAAAAGAAAATGAAATTAATGAAAACACTATAAATGAAGATAAAACCGAGCAACAGAATAATGAAATAAATGAGAGTGTATTAGAAAGTGAAAGTCATACTGAAAATTTAGCTGAAGTTTCTACAAATGAAACTAAGGAAAAAGAAGAAAATAAAACAAACATAGGAGATGCTGTTTTGGTTAGTAGTGATGATACAGTAGACAATATGGCAGATATAAAAGATTATTTTGCAGCTACAAAACTACAAAGAAATCAAATGTATGCAGAAATGATAAAAAAATATGAAGAATTAGTAGATAATACAAATTTATCTGAAGTTCAAAAATCTATTGCAACAGAAGAGATAAAAAAAATAAATAATAACAAAAATGCTATTATGATTTGTGAGAATTTGATTCTATCAAAAGATTTTGAAGAATGCGTTATACTTATTAATGATCAAAGTGTAAATATTATAGTACATGTAGAAGGAGGTTTAGATACAGAAAGAGTGAGCCAAATTCAAAACATAATATCAAGAGAATTATCAACAGAAATTGAAAATATACATATAAGTGAAAAATAGTGGCAAATTGGGACCGGGTATTTTTTGCACATTGCTGTGCAAAAAATACCCGGTCCCAATTTGCCAATGCACAAATATTACAAAAATATTACAAAAATATTAAGTTTGTATTACAAAACAAAAAAAATGTTGAATAAGAAAAAGAAATGATGTAAAATGAAAAAAGAATGTGTGTAATTATATGATTATAGAGGAGGAATTTAATTATGGCATCAAATCCAATGCAAAGACAAGCAAGAAATTTTTTTCTATTAGGAATGGCTATTACTATACTAATAGCAGGAGCTATAGTATTATTATTATTTATGCAGATGAAAAAAGTGAAAGAAGAAAATCAAAATTATAAAAATTCAATGCAACCAGTATATGTACTAACTCAAAATGTAAATTCAGGAGACGTATTAACTGAAAATATGTTTACTATAACAAATGCATTAAAATCATCTGTACCTGACGATTATGCTAATGTTTCAGCATTACTATCTGCATATTCTTTATATACTAAAGACGGTGTAAAAATTACTACAGATTACAATACAGACAATGCTACTAATAAAGCTGTACAACACCTATATTTGAATGGGGATAAAAACTCAGAAGTATTTAAAGATGAAGCAACAGGAAATTATTATATTTTAAAGAATAATAATAAAGAATTTATTGAAACAACTACTGCACCTGTAATTGCAAAGATTGATGCTAAAGCAAATACTGTTATTTCGCAATCATTAGTAGCAAGATCTAACGAAATTGATACAGATGATGTGAGAAAACAAGAATATAATACAATAGTTCTTCCTATAGATTTAGTTACTGGTGATTATATAGATGTTAGATTACAATTGCCAAATGGACAGGATTTTATTGTTGTATCTAAAAAACGTGCAACAATACCAGATGTATCTGGAGAACTTTTAACAGATACTGTTCAAATGAAAATGTCAGAAGAGGAGATTTTATCATTGTCTTGTGCAATCGTTGAAGCATATAAGATAGAAGGAGCTAAATTATATGCAACAAAATACGCAGATGCTGGGCTTCAACAAGCATCTAGTCCTACATATGTTGTAAATAATGAGGTTGCAAGTCTAATGGATTCTGATCCTAATATTGTTGAAAAAGCAAAATTAGCCTTAGGTGCAAGATATAATAGTAATAATTTAAAATCAATGAGAGAACAATATATAAATAGCACATTAACACAAAAAGGTGATGAGGAAAACTATAAAACAAAGGCAGAAGAAAGTATTACTTCAACAAAAGAAACAAGACAAAAATATTTACAATCTTTGAGTGGAACTGTACCAACAACAAAATAATAAAAGTATAAACAGAAAGGATTTTTCTATGAAAAAAATAGGATTTATAGGAGCTTTTGATAAATCTAATTTCATTATTTATGCCTCTAAATTATTAGAACAACTAAATTATAGAGTATTAATTGTAGATGCAACAAGTAATCAAAAATTAAAATATATAGTTCCATCTATAAATCCTACTAAGGCTTATATTACAAACTTTGAAAATATGGATTTTGCAGTAGGTTTTGAATCTTGGAATGAGATTGAAAAGTATTTAGGACTTAAGTTTGATACAAATGATGAAGATGATAATGAAGAAGCAAAAGAACAAACTTCAAGAAGCGAAGCATATGATTTTGTAATTATTGATGTGGATGAACCAGAAAGAATAGAAAGTTTTAATTTAAACAATGCTGAAAAGAACTATTTTGTTACATCATTTGATATGTACTCTTTAAGAAAGGGAGTAAATTCATTAATTAGTTTTGTTAATAACGCAAAACTAACAAAGATATTGTTTTCATATGAAAACTATAAAGGTGATGAGGAATATTTAAATCTTTTAACTATGGAGTACAACATCTCTTGGGATGAATATACAATATATTTTCATATTCTTGGAGATGATAATAAAGTGTTCGAAGAAAATCAACGACTAGAAAAAATTAGATATAAAAGATTAAGCGCTAATTATAAAGAATCATTAGCATATGTAGTTCAAGATATGGAAAAAAAGCATAATATGGGAAGTATAAAAAAACTTATGAAAGAATAAGGGAGGTAGAATATGGCAATAGTGACTTTTTGGAATGGCTCAGAGGAACAATGTGGTACAACTTCTGGAGCGGTGGCACTTGCAACACAAGTTGCAATTGACCATAACATCAAAGTATTACTTATTTCAACATCCTTTAATGATAGATTAATAAGAGATAGTTTTTGGAAAGAAAGAAAAAAATCTACTTTTGGATTATTCACAAATAATAATTCTGCTTTAGATAATAATGGAATTGAAGGATTGGATAGAGTTATTAGAAGTAATAAAGTTTCACCAGAAATTATAAAAGATTATACTCAAGTAGTGTTAACTGATAGGTTTGAAATTCTTTTAGGACTTGAGGAAAGCAGAGGACAGTACGATTTATTAAAAGAGAGATATTCTCAAATAATTAGTTTGGCTGGAAAATATTATGATTTAGTAATTGTTGATTTAGACAATAATGTTGGTCAACAAACGGTTATAGATATTTTAAACGATTCAGATATTATTATTTCAATGGTTTCACAAAGAGCGAAACAAATTGAAAAAATCCAGGAAATGATAAACAAAAGGGTGTTATTAAAAAAAGAAAAAACAATTGTTACACTAGGAAGATATATGCCAAATACAAAATACAATATAAAAAATATATCAAGAAATCTATTAAAAACCAGAGATATGGTAAATACAATCCCATATAATGATTTATTTTTTGAAGCAACTCAAGAAGCAACGGTGATTGACTTGTTTCTAAATTTTACAAAATTAAAAGAGAGAGATGTAAACTATTTTTTTGTGCAGGAATTAAAAAGACTTTATGATACAATACAATTAAAGCTTAGTATGAGAGAAACAATAAAATAGCTTTATAAAGCTTCTTTTTAGGAGGAGAAAAACATGACAATATCAAATATATTACTTATTTTATTAATTGTTGGTATATCAATTGGAATAATATATTATCATATAAAATCTCAAAAAAATGCTGAAGTGGTTACAGAGATAGATGTTGACGATCAAACATATACTTTAGCAAAAATGATTGAATTTATTAAAAGAAGACTTGATGAAATTACAAAAATTAATTTATATGATATTGGTTTATCAGAGGAAGAATTAAAAAGAAGAAAAAGCAAAAAATACGAACTAAAAAAAGCTTTGAAAGGCTGTACATATGGTGATGTTAATGATAAAAAATATGTAAAAGAACTTATTTATGATTTGTTGGCTAAAGAATATGGTGTTACTGAAATGAATATATCTAAAGCGATTTCATTTGATGTACCATCAATGCTTACACCTCAAGACAAGTTTGATATTTTAATACACATTTATAAAAAAGAATTTGGTTATGAAGCTTTAGGAGAAATAATTAAAAAATATAAACTTGATGAATTTAAATATATTCAAGGAGAGACAAAACCTTGTTATGTTATAACTGAAGATGAAATAAATGATATTTTTGAAAAAGAAAATATTACACTTTCATTTGCTGATAAGCTTAGTATAGTTGTACAAAGAATATATCAACAATACAAAGGTTATTCAAGTATAGATGAAGTTAGAGATATGAATATAGATGGTGTATCAGGTGGTGTATCTGGATTACCAGAAAGTTTTATAAGCCAGGTTGCGCAAACTGATTCAGCAGATTATTTAGCACAAATAGAAGAACATAAAGTTCAACGAGCATGTGATAGTATTTGGATAATGTTTC
>DGSM01000002.1:5748-8502 GCA_002393975.1 Clostridiales bacterium UBA4362 | reverse complement strand
TTTCAGAATCATATTGTTTCTTTGTTTCTTTATTTAGATCTTTACTTTCAAAGTCAGGTTCTTTAAAATACTTGTCTTTTATAATTTCAGTAAAATTTGGTGAGCCAATATATTGAACTATTTCAAGTTCAAACCACTCAAGATAATCATACCATATTTTTCCATATGAATTACGAGATATTATTAGATTTAAAGGAATGAATATAACTGGAATTCCAATTATAAAGCTAACAAACACAATTATAGTTCCTATAACCATATTATCTAATGATTTAGTTAATCCAAATAATATGATTGTTAATATTACAGAAATAGCTATAGGTATCATGTTTATAATTTTTAATCTATAATATTGTGAAACTGCTTTTATTGAATCTGGTGAAGGATGTACTTCACTAAATTTAATAGCTATGTCTTCTTCCTTCATATCTTCATTCATAATAAAATCTCCTATTTATCTTTAGTTTTTTTATTAGTACTTCCTGGTTTTCTACCACGTTTTTTAGGTTTATGAAGATCATCAAATGCTGTATGTAAAGGTTTGCCTTTTACACGTGCTTCAGCTAAAGCCTCAATCTCTCTTTCTGCCTCTTCCTCATTTGCAGGATTATTGTGTATTTCACGCTCTTCTATTTCTGCTTCCATTTCATCAAAATCTTCTTCAGTATATTGACTTAAATCAGGTTCATCAGAACGTTCTTTTTCTTCATATCTAAAGTTTTCTATATCAAACTTTTTAGGTTTAAACTTTTTATTTATAAAGATAATTAGTGCTCCTAAAACTACTATAATTCCTACTGTTACGCCAGAAATAATTAATGCAGTTGGAACATTTGATTTTGGTACAATTACTACATTTGTGGTAGTATTCTCAGAATTACTACTATTCTCATATTGGCTAATATAGTCAGCTGTAAAGTCATAATTCAAGTCATTTACATCTAGAACATCATATCCAGTATAAATCTCATGATCATAAAGAAGACTTGCTTCATTAGCTTCTTCATTACTTTCTACAAAGTAAGTTCCTTCTTGAGGTTTTAGAGTAACAATTGTACTCTCAATCTCTTGGCCATCTTCCTTATACATTAAAGCTCTTCCACCAGCATCAGCTCCAGAAGAAGTTATTTGTACTAAAAATCTACCATTAGATGTAGCCATTCCTTCAATTGCTTGAATTGCAAGGAAGTTTGATGTCTTTATAGGCTCTGTATAAAAAGCTTTTTTACTCTCTAAATAAACAAATGATGTACCTTCAAGTCTTTTCTTAACATCTTCATCTGATAAATTAATTCCTGTTTTATCATGATAAAAATTTTTAATCTCTTCCATGCTAATCTTTTTTAAAGAGATTTGATTAGATGAAATCTTATTTCCCATAGTTTGCACATTTGTTTTTTCATCAGATGTAGCTTTAAGATACTCAAGTTCTTCAACTAAGTCTGTAACATCTTTTGTGCTATTATAAATAATCTTATCTAATTTAGAATCATTAATTGAAGAATAAGTACTTAAAACAAATCCATTATTTACACGTGAATTTAAAAAGGTAACAATAGGCTTTAGTTCTTCAATGGTCATTGCTCTATTTCCATTAGAAGAAGAAACCTCTTCTGTACCAATTACTTTATTCGCAGCAAATAGAATTGAAATAGAAACTATTCCAATTACTATTTTCTGTAGTATTCGATTACTATTAAGAGTAATTCTCTCTTTCATCCTCTATACCTTTATTATTTATCCTAGTTTAGATAATATATCTTTTAAATCAAAAATGTCAACTTTTGTTGTCTCTCCTGTTTTCATGTCTTTTAGCTCTGCTGACTTTTCAATTAATTCATTGTCACCAATAGTTAATACTTTTCTAGCATTAATTCTATCAGCATATTTAAATTGAGCTTTTATTCCTCTATCCATAATATCTTTAGCAGCTATTACATTAAGCTTTCTAAGCTCATTTACAATTTTTGTAGCATAGATATTTGCTTCTTCACCAATGCTAGCTACAAACAAATCAATTTTAGATGAGAAATCTTTATCTGGATTTGCTGCTTCAAAAACTGAAATTAATCTTTCTTCACCAATTCCAAATCCTACAGCAGGGGTAGCTGGTCCTCCTAGTTCTTCAACTAAGCCATCATATCTTCCACCACCAATAACAGTTAATCCATCTATTTTAGAAACAAACTCAAAAACTGTTCTTGAGTAATAATCTAATCCTCTAACTATACTGCTATCAATAATGTATTTGATTCCTAAGCTCTCAAGTCCTGCTTTTACTTTAGCAAGATGAGCCTTGCAATCATCACATAAGTAGTCAATAATTTGAGGAGCTCCCTCATTCATCTTTTTATCATTTTCATCTTTGCAATCCAAAATTCTCATTGGATTTTTCTCAAATCTGGTCTTGCAAGTATCACAATATTTATCTAGATTTGGTCTAATAAAATCTTTTAAAGCTTCTTGATATTTTTGTCTACATTCTTTGCATCCAATTGAATTAATTCTAAGCTCTGTATTATTAATATTTAATCTTCTTAATAATTCATAACCAGTTGCTATTACTTCAATATCTGCATCTGCACTACTTGATCCTAATACTTCAACTCCGACTTGATTAAATTCTCTTTGTCTTCCTTTTTGAACATTCTCATATCTATATACATTTATTCTATAATAAAGTTTTAATGGACTTGGTTGACTAGAAAGTCCATCTTCTACATATGCTCTTACAACACCAGCTGTTCCTTCTGG
>DGSM01000002.1:0-5628 GCA_002393975.1 Clostridiales bacterium UBA4362 | reverse complement strand
GTTGTCTCTCCAACACCTCTTTGGAACAACTCTGTTGCTTCTATTACAGGCACTCTAATTTCAGAATAATTGAAATCTTTCATTAATTCTGTTACTTGTGACTCAACATATTGCCATTTTTCAATTTCTCCTGGAATTATGTCTTTAGTACCTTTTAATTTCTGTATCATAATAATCCCTCTATTTCTTACGTTTTACATCATAAACACTATCTATTTTTTTGATGTCACGTATTGTTTTTGTTATTTGTTCAATATTTTTTACTACAATTGTAAAATTAATTGTAGCAATTCTTTCTTGCATTGCTTTTGCAGAAATAGCAGTTAATTTTAAATCTGATTTTTGGATTACATTCATTATATCTTGTAGTAATCCGTCTCTATCATTTGCATCAACTTCCATTTCTACTTCATATGAAGCATCTGAGATTGCATCTTGCGCCCAAAATACTTCAATAATTCTATCTTCATCTTTTAATAATGCTTTTACATTTTTGCAATCCATACGGTGGACTGATATTCCTCTGCCTCTAGTAATATATCCAATGATGTCATCACCTTTAACAGGATTACAACATTTAGAAAGAAGAACTCTACAATTATCAATTCCTTTTACAACAATTCCAGTTTTTGAAACATGTTGTTTTTGAACTGAAGGAGTAGATAGCTTCTTTATTTTTTCTTCATAATTATCTTCATGATTATCTTTTCTATATTCTTCTAAGACTCTTGATATTACTTTATTGGCTCCTATAGATCCAAAGCCAACTGCTGCAAACATATCATCCAATGTCTTAAACGAATATCTTGTAAGAGCTGGGTTGTAATATTTTTCTGCAAAAAGCTCATCGAACTTTATTCCAATACGTTTTACTTCTTTTTCAACAATATCTTTTCCTTTAGTAATGTTTTCTTGTCTATCATGCTTTTTAAAATATTGTTGAATTCTAGTTTTTGCAGAAGTACTCTTTACAAATTTTAGCCAATCATGACTTGGTCCTCTTGAGCTTTCAGAAGTAATAATATCTACTATATCACCATTCTTAAGTTCTGTAATAATTGGCATCATCTTAGAGTTAATCTTACATCCTGTCATCTTGTTACCAATTTCGGCATGTATAGAATAAGCAAAATCAATTGGAGTTGCTCCTTTTGGAAGAGTTTTAATATCACCTTTTGGTGTAAATACATATACTTCATCTTCAAAAAGTTCAGTTCTTAAAGTTGCCAAGAATTGTTTTGGCTCTTGCAAATCTTTTTGCCACTCTAATGATTCTCTAAGCCATCCTAATTTGTCTTCTCCTACTTTAACATTTTCCTTTTTGCCTGATCTAAAGCTTGCTTCCTTATATGCCCAATGGGCAGCAATACCAAACTCTGCAACTCTATGCATGTTATAAGTTCTAATTTGAACCTCAAAAGGAGTTCCTTCTTTTCCTAAAAGAGTAGTATGTAATGATTGATACATATTAGGTTTAGGAACTGCAATATAGTCTTTAAATCTTCCTGGCATAGGAGTATATAGTTCATGAACTACTCCTAATGCAGCATAGCAATCTTTAACAGAATTTACCAATATTCTCAATGCAAATAAATCATAGATTTGATCTAATGTTTTATTATCTCTTTGCATTTTTCTATATATTGAATATAAATGCTTTGCTCTACCAGTAATCTCAGCAACTATTTTTTGCTTTTTTAGTTCGCCTTTTATTTCATCTTGAATCTCATCTATAAACTTAAGTCTTTCATCTCTCTTTTTTGCGATTCCTTCAACTATTTCTCTATAGTCTTCTGGGTATAAATATTTAAAAGATAAGTCTTCAAGCTCCCACTTCAATGAATAAACACCAAGTCTATTAGCAAGTGGTGCATATAATTCAATTGTTTCTTTAGCATTAGCAATTTGTCTTTCACGACTTAAATATTTAAGAGTTCTCATGTTATGCAATCTATCTGAAAGCTTAATTAATATAACCCTTATATCTTTTCCCATTGCTAAGAACATTTTTCTATAGTTTTCAGCTTGTTGTTCCTCTTTTGAAACATAGTTGATTTTTCCAAGTTTTGTAACACCATCAACCATGCTTGCTATTTCTGGAGAGAAATTATCTGAAATATCTTTAATTGTTACATCAGTATCTTCAGCTAAATCATGCATTAGAGCTGCACAAATAGTATCCGCATCTAAACCAATGCTAGATAAAATATATGCTACTTGAACAGGATGTACAATATATGGTTCTCCTGATTTACGAAGCTGATCACCATGATGTTGCACAGCATAATTATAAGCACGCATAATAAGCTTAGTATCAATTCTCTTATTATGTGATTTAGCTTCTTTGATTACATCTTCAATTGTCTTATTTGCTGTATCTGACATTTTCTCTCCTTCCTAATTATTTATAAAGCCATTCTTATATCTTTAAGATTAATTTGGATTGAATCCATTCCATTAAAACTATTAATTTGAAGATTTCCTATTACATCTACTTTGTCGCCTATTTGGTAAGTTTTGGCAACATCTGCTAATCCAAATCCTATAGCATCTAATTCTATACTATTATCGCCTTTAAGTCTCATTTTTATATGTTTATCCTCTGATAAGGTTCTAATAGATGTAACTTTAAATCCTTTAAAAATAAATATTGGTTCTTCGTTTGAATCGCCAAATGGCTCTAATCTATCTAATTGTGTTATTTCTTCAATACTTAATTCTTTGCCTGTAATTTCTTTATCAATTTTAATTTCAAGAACAGAATTTGTATCTATATTAGCTTTTGCATATTCTTCAAATTCATTTTTAAAATCTTCATAATACTTAGATTCCAGGCTAAGGCCTATAGCCATGCTATGACCACCAAAATTTTTGATATGTTTTGAACATTTTGAAAGTGCTTCGTGTAAATCAAATCCTGGTATGCTTCTTCCAGAACCTTTTGCTTCTTTTCCTTCAATGTCCATTAATATACTTGGTTTAAAATATTTATCAGTTAGTTTTGAAGAAACTATTCCAATAACACCCTTGTGCCAATCTTTATGTGCTAAAACAATAGTACTTCTATCTGTCTCTCTTGATGCTATTCTATCCGCTTCTTCAAAAATTCTTTTTTCTACTGCTTGTCTTTCTTTATTATAACTATCTAATTGAGCAGCTAATTTTCTAGCTTCAATTGGATCATCTGTTAATAATAAATTTAAAGCAATCTCTTGATGTCCCATTCTTCCACAAGCATTTATTCTTGGAGATATTCCAAAAGCTACTGCTGATGAATTTATCTCCTTAAATCTTATAGTTTCAATTAATGCTTTTAATCCTACATTTTTAGTTTGCTTTAAAAGCATCAATCCAAGCTTTGCTATTACTCTATTTTCATCAACTAATGGAACAATATCAGAAATAGTTCCTATAGCAGTGATATCTAAATATTTTAAAGCTTCATTTTCATTTAAATTTAATCTTTTGCAAAGTGCTAGAGCAAGCTTAAAAGCTACTCCACAACCACAAAGTTCTCTAAATTTATATGTACTGTCTTGTCTCTTACAATCTATTACAGCTATACAATCTGGAATAGTCTCCATAGGTTCATGATGATCTGTAACTATAACATCGATGCCAAAACTTTTAGCATATTCAATATCCTCTACAGCAGTTATTCCTGTATCAACTGTAATCATTAAATCATATTTTTCTTCGGCTATCTTGTCGACAGCCTCATGATTTAATCCATATCCTTCTAAAAGACGATTAGGTATATAGGCTCCAACCTCTATACCTCTATCTCTAAAAAATCTTTTTAAAAGTGTAGTACTAGCAATTCCATCTGCATCATAATCTCCATAGATGCAAATCTTTTCATTATTTTTAATTGCTTTTTCAATCCTATCAACTGCCTTCTCCATATCTGGCATTTCAAAAGGATCATAAAAATCATTTCTTGTTGGAGATAAAAACTTTTCTATCTCATCATCATTTAAGTTTTTCTCCGTAAGAATGTATGAGACTAATAAACCTAAGTTAAACTTTGTGGAAATTTCTTCAGCTCTCTTGTCTGAAATCTCTTGAATTTCCCATTTTTTGTTCATTAAATCTATTTTTCCTTTTATATTACTTTATAGACATTTTACTACAAAAATAGACTTTTTGTAAACTAAATTAATTAATAATAATCATTTCATTTAACTTAGTAGAATAGATATAAACAGCATCTACCTTTCTTTTTAAAGATCTTTCTAATGCATCTTTATATATTTTTAATTGAATTTCATACCTAGAAATTAATTCTTCTCTTGAATTTACATTATCAGTTTTATAATCAACTAATATTAATCTATCATCTTTATCAATAAAGAATAAGTCTATAACACCTTGTACTAATACTTTATCTTGTACATCTTGATAAGGCATATCCATAAAAAATGGATTTTCTGTATGTATTTCTTTTGCTCTTTCTAGTTCTGCATATAGTTCTGAATTAATAAATCTATCAAATATATATTTTTGAGAATGTAAATATTCTTTCTCTTCCTTTGTAGCTCCTATTACCTCTATGTAATCTTTTATTTTCTTAACATTAGCATCTTGACTAATTTGTTGCAAAACAGTATGAATAAGTGTTCCTCTTTTTGCTCCTGTAAATTTACTAGATTCTTCTAAACTAAATTCTTTTAAGCCATTGTATTTAATCTTTTCACCAGTAGCATTTTCTTCTCTCATTTGATCTATAAGTGTTGTTTCATCTTCATTTTTACTATCTTTTCTATTATTATTATATTGTTCTTTAATTGCTGTAACTGATGTTTTACTAGGTAATTCTATTGAACTCTCAAATGGATATTTATAATTAAGAATTTTATCTATTTCTTCTAATTTGTTTTCATCCATCCTCATATTTTTATAATTAGCAATTGGATTTGGTTCTTCAATATTTTCTTCTTTTTTTGTTTCTCCTAATTCACTCTTGTTATAAATATTGTATTTCATATATTTAGAATTCTCTTTTAGATATACATAGTCAATCCAATCTTTATACATTTTTTGTGAATTTTGGATTAAAGAAACTTCTATCTTATCTTTATTATTATATTTTTTTAAATTGTTCTTTTTATTCTCTAATGTTTGATAAGCATTTTTGTCATTTCCAATTAAAACTAACTTGTCTTTAGCACGAGTAAGAGCAACATATAGAATTCTCATTTCTTCAGAAATGCTTTCTTTATTTTGCTTAGTTAAAATTGCTTTTTTCATTATTGTATCGTAGTTACTCAATTCATTAATAAAATTAACTCCTATACCAAGCTCTTGATCTAAAACAATCTTATAATTTGCATCTGTTCTATTTCTAGCTTTTGAAAGACTACTTAAAATTACTACAGGGAACTCTAATCCTTTAGAATGATGTATTGTCATAAGTCTTACTACATCATCTTTTTCTCCAATTAGTTTTGCTCCTTCTATCTTTGCATTTGAATTAGTTACTTTTCCTATAAATTGAATAAAATTAAATAATCCTTTGAAGCTACTTTTTTCATACACTTTTGCCTTTTCGAAAAGCTTAATTAGATTTGCTTGTCTTAACCTTCCTCCTGGCATAGTTCCAACATAGTAGTAATAACCTGTCTGCAT
>DGSM01000060.1:6309-13593 GCA_002393975.1 Clostridiales bacterium UBA4362 | reverse complement strand
GAGCCAGATAAATACTATCCTTATTATATGACACCTTTTACTGCTACAAGTTCTGTAAATTTTAAAGTTGGACATACTGATGATCCAGAAGACGCTACAACTTATACATTTAATGTACCTGCGGCCGCAGGAAGTTTATATGGTTTAGAGTTTGACCCTATTAAAGGAAAATTATGGAAAGTAACAGAACATATAGCATCTTATAATGGAGAAACTTTACCAGGTCATTGGTAGTCAGATAGAGATACTTATCTTGAAGGGACCACTCCATAGATAGGTGCAGAAGTAGTGTATCGGCTTGCTGATGAAGATATAGTTGAATATGACTGTACTCCAATGGTTATTCCATTAAATTATCATGAGAACTATTTCTTTATAGAAAATGGAATGTTTATAGAATTAAGTTATTATGCTGCTACATTAGCAGTAGATCATTTAACGCTTTATTCTGGTGCTACTTTTGGAGAAACTAATATATTAGAAACTGATGTAATTGGATGGAATAAAGCAGCAGAATTAATTGATACTAAGGCTGATTTAGTTGGAGCATAGTTAACTGGAAATGTAACTGCTCCAACAATAGGTATTACTGCTAATTCTGATAGAATTGCAACAACGGCATTTGTTCAATAGATGTTACATACATTAGCTCCATTTGAACCAACTGTAAAAGCAAGTAAGAACTATGAAGTTGGAGAATATTTGACATATGCCGGTAATTTATATAAAGTTACTGCGGCGATTGCTAAAAATGCTAATTTAGTAGTAGGGACTAATATTGAAGTAACTGATGTAGTTACTGAATTAAATTTATTACGTTCTTTAATTTAGTCATAAGGAGGATTTAAAGAATGAAAAGACAAATTTTTGAAGTTCATAAAAAAGTATTAGGTGCGAGTGTTGGTGGGTATGTTCCTATGGCTTCTGGTTATCCAAAAGTATTTGATTCTCATGCTGCTGCCTATGCAGATAATATTGAAGTCGCAAAGATTGCGGCGACAGGTGCTTTTGCTGCTGCTTGGAGTGAAATCTGTAATACAGCCACAACTCGTGATATGCAAGTAGTTATTTTGATGACTGCTGATGGTTTTGTACTTGATAAAAAAGTAATCGGAGAAATTCCTGACATTCCCGATGAAGATTCTTAATAAAGGAGATTATTATTATGAATTGGTTAGAAATGTTACAACAAATTTTTCAAGTTTGTATTATTCCTCTTCTTGGCGTTCTCACTACTTATCTTGTTATGTTTATTAAGAATAAGAGTGCCGCACTCCAAGAGCAAACAGATAATGAGCTTTATAAGAAATATATTGCTCTTTTGGATGAAACAATTACAAAGTGCGTAATTGCTACTAATTAGACTTATGTTGAAGCTTTAAAGGATAAGAATGCATTTGATCTTGAAGCTCAAAAGAAAGCTTTTGAAATGACTTATCAAAGTGTTCTTGCTATTTTAAGTAAAGATGCTTAGGAGTATTTAACTGAAGCTGTTGGTGACTTAAATGCTTATATTGTAAAGAGCATCGAAGCATAGGTTAATGCTAATAAAGCTATTAAAACGGCTCCAGAATTACTTGCTATAAATTAGTAATAAAAATTCCAAAACGATTTTTGTTTTTAGGTTTCGATGCGCCGGCCGGAGATGAGGCAATGAGCGCAAAACATGAAAATAAAAAAATAAAAAGCCTAGTTATTTAGAAATAAATAACTAGGCTTTTTTTAATATATTTTTACGCGATCTTTATCATATGGATATTTACCATTAAATTTACTACATTTAGGTTGACTAGTACATTCACGACATATTGGATATTGAATATATTTTATTTCATTATTATTTTCAATTTTTGATGGAATAATATCATAACCAGTTAAATTTTTTAAATCTTTATCTGTTTGTATTTGAAAAATTTTTTCATCAGATAAAGGAGGACTTATTATTTGTTTTCCCCATCCCCATTTCATAGAAGGAATATTTTTATGATTTCCATATCTATTAAATGTATTACAAGCTACCCAATCTACCCAAGGCGGATAATCATCATTATGTAATGCTTGAACAGGACAAGCTTTTTGACAATCATTACACCCTTGACACTATGGCAATAAATCCCAATTTGGTTTTTTTCTTGAAGGTAAATCTATAATTGGATTATAAATTAGAGCTAATGCGACATGAGTTTCAAAACCAAAATAATCATCATAAACAACTTGATTTTTACCATACTATCCAGTTCCTGCTAAAATCTAAGCCATTTTTAAAGACAAACAATCTATATTACTTAAAAAAGATAAGTTTGGTATATTCTATAATTTATTAGTAATATCTTTATTTATACTATAATCATAATCTAATGTATGTTTTATAACTAATAGTCCTATAACTTTTTTTTGCTAATATAAATTATCTCTCATAAAGAAGGTTGAATTAGGAGGACGAAATTTTATAGGAAAATTCATTAATTTAACAATATCAGGATATAATAAATATCCCAGATGATAAGTATCTGTATTAAATTGTTTTTCAATTAATTTAAAAGATATTGTAGTCATAATAATAAAAATAGGTCTTAGATAAATCTAAGACCTATTACCTTACTTAATACAAGCATAACGCTCTTCATTAAGCTTATCCATCATCAGATCATATCCAGTTTTACCTTTCATGATCTGTTCAAAGATAACAGGACTCATACCACTAACGAGAGTAACTCCATTTTTAACTTGCATTGGAACATTGTTCTGGCGTGCCTGGACATTCCAATATACAAGGTTAGGCATCTTATATCCTGTCATAGCCCACTTGTGAGCGATATTTTCCATAAGAGTGTTATTACGATTACCATAATAACCTCCCTGGGAGTCAAACTCCATATCGCTTACAACGATAATAGACTTAGGAAGATCTTCCTGACTACAATGAGTTCTGCGAGCAGTATCAAGGAGCATATCAAACGCGGCCTCAATATTAGTGTTCTCACAAAGGTTGGTTTTATAAATACGATAAACCTTATCTACAAAATCTACACCCTTAGTTTCAATCAGCTGAGGACGAGAACTGAAACTAATATAATGACCTGCGAAAGGACCACGCGCACGTTCTGCCGCATAAAGACCAATGGAAATAGCAACATTAATAGGTGCGCTTGCTTCGCTTCCCCACATAGAACCAGAAGTGTCAATCATGCAAAGAGCATCAAGGCTACAACCATTGAAATAATCAGTAAGATTATCCCAATACTTATTAATAGCATTGCGCTGAACAGGGTCAACATCATCTACACTCTCAGGAGAATTCCACCAACGATTATGATTACTAGTTAAATTATAAGCCTGAGAAACAACTTCATAAGGATAAAGCACCTTAGCATTAACGGTAGTCTTTTCATCCTTCATGAAATCTTCATAAGAGCGAACCTGCTTTTCAGACTTCATACGCTCAATATCATGCCGTGCAAAAGCGTTACGATAGATCAGACCAGCACGAGAAGGAATCTTATCAAATTCAATCTCATCCCACTTACCTGCGCTCATAAGACGCTCAACAATGTTGATACGCTCACGAAGCAGAGAAAGGGTCTTACGATACTGCTTATGAGTCATTCCGAAAGCCTGACGAGTGCGATCAGCAAGAATGCGAGATTCTTTGCTAGAAGTGTTCTCAGACTTCAGCCACTTTGCAAGCAGGGAAGGGGTCTTGCACTCAATGTCCAGAAGAAGCTGTTTCTTAATAAAATCAAAAGCTTCATTTTCCAGCTTGGTGCCGACAAAAACATAAAGGTCATCCCAACGACCAAATTCAGGGACGTACTGAAGATTGCGCCGCATAGCCGCAGTCTCATGATCCGCAAGCCACTTAGTAACCACACGGAAGAATCTGCGCTCACCCTGGCCACCGCGCACATCACGCAGATAGAACAGGCATTTCAGCGCATACACAGGATTCTCTTTAAAAGCATCTTGGAAGAGAACAATGCAATCACTATCACTACGAGTACGATAAGCCGCACCCATACCAAAGAGGTCGAGAAGCCCAGACATAGAAGTCTTATGGGTCAGCGCGCCATTTTCAGTATAAGTATAATTAGTTGCGTCCTTCATTCCATTAAGCAGAGTATTCATATTTTTTTATCTCCTTTTTCTCTTGGCTCTTATCAGAGCTGTAAGTTAATTATATTTTATATCGTTAGCAAATTTAAAATATTTCTTTAAATTAGTAGGGCCATAATCGGCTCCAGCACCGACTATTTCATTAGCTTTATAAAGCAAGATATGACGGTACAAATCTTCAAAATTAGTAAAATGATTATTACTTTTATAATCTATAAAGACTGGCAAGAAGAAATGAAAACTTGTATTAGTCATTAAAGAACCATCTATAATATTATAAGTATTAATTGTATCAAGATACTGCTTAATAATATTTTGATATTTCTGAAGCTCTTTAATAATGCTGCCTAATTCTTCATCTGTTGGAAAATTAGGAAGATTCAATGTTCCTGGCAATCCAGTAGGAGTCAAATCCATTGTAAAATTTGTCTGACATTCATCCCACTTTTTAAGAATCAAATAAGTTCTAATAAATGTCATTTCAGCATCATCTTTATCTAATGCTTTTTGTGTAAAAATTTTCTTACATACAGGATGTGCCATTAACCCATCAAGAAAATATTTCTTTAAATAGATATTTGAAGATAGCATTTTAGCAAAATTACTTAGACTAGTACCACTATTTAATTTTCTAAATAAAATAATCAAAGCAGTATCAGTCATGTTTTGATAACAAGCAAATTGTAATTCACTATTCAAAATCGCATTTTTCCAACCTTCTGGTAAATCCCTAAAAAAGATGCTATTATTATTCTTAAAAATAGGCCAAAATAATTCATTCGCATAAGATTTCTTCCATGACAGTTCATTAGTAAGAAAACTAGTTGTAGTAGTTATTCTTTGTTTACCATCAGCAAAATGAAAAATAGATTCATTCTCTTCTTTAATAGTATGAAATTCTGGAATTCGTTCTCTGCGCACAATTGTATCAATCATATCTTGTTTTTGACGATCAGTCCATACAAGTCCTCGCTGACAGTCAAGTGCAGTATCTAATTGATTTTTTTTATAAAATGACAATATTTGATCCATAGCATATGCTTTAGTTGAAAAAGTATATGTCGGTTTTGGAATGTCCATTTAATACTCCTTTGACATTATTTATTCAGTTCCTTTAATTCAGTATAGTAACTAACAAAATCTCCTTTTCCAAATCCAGGAGTCGCAGTATTTCTTGCGGCGAGGGCATTAAAATCCATTGAACGAATAATTTTTTCAGCTTCTTCAGTTAATGGTTGAATAAAGAAAAATTGTTGTTTCTTTTCTCCAGTCATTTTTTCTTTTATATATTCATAACTATCATGATCAAAAAGTTCATTATAATCATGATACCCTTGTCTATAGGTAGCAATAGTCCAATTTTCTTCTACTGTTTTTACAGCTTCTGGCGTGGCATTATATTGCCAAATATTAAAATCATCATGTTTAATAGGAGGTTGTTTCTAAAGTCGTTTATTAATTCCAGAATCATATTCTGTCTTTTGCCGTACCCAAACCTAAAATACGGTTCTAACGCTATATGGCTTTCCATTGGCTGAGAAAGATTCTTCTTTAAGATAAAAATAATCAACTAATGAAAATCTTTTATCTAATTCTTTCTATACACTCCATTTCATAAATGAGACTGGAACAATAAAAGCTACTATATCAGAATATTCAGCCGCATGATTAAAAAATTTAATTGCTAATTTAGAACGTGATCCAAATGGTGGATTACCAATAGTAATTAAATGCTCTTTAGGACTAATCCATTTAAGAAAATCTTGTTCCTAAATTCTATCATCTTCTGGTTTTATATCAAGAGCAATATAATTTTTTAAACAATTTAAAAAATTACCACTACCTGCGCTTGGCTCAAGAAATAATTTATTTTCAATATTTGGATATAGGTTAATTAAAAAATTATAACACTACTTAGCAATATTAGGCTAAGTATAAAATTTATCAAGTTCTGCTGGCATTGAATCACTCCTCATTTTAAAAATACTCGAATTGTTGGATTATTTAATCCATTTCCATTTTGCCATCCAATTTGGATACGTAAACTACCAATACAAAATCCAAAATCATTAACATAAATTGTATTAATTGGATTATTTTTAATAGTATCAAGACTAATTTCCATAATTGATTGTTTATTATAATTAAAAACAATAAAACGATCAACAATGCTTTCTTTCTGCTGAGAAATTTTTTGTTTATTTACCATATCTTTATAAAAAATTTGAGCTTTCTCAGGATTATTTCTAAAAAAATTAACCAAATCTTGTACAAATTCCATTCTCATCTTTTCATCAATTTGTTTAATTTCTTCATATCCAAATTGAGTACTATGTCGAATTTTAGAACTATTTGTTTGATTAACTGGGCTATTATTAGAATAACTTACAGGAATATCTGGAAAATATTTTTCTATTGTCTCTCTTAATTTAAATTTTTCCATATATTTTTTAAAGTCAAATCCAAAAGAAGTAAAATAATAAACACTTGTATTATGATAAGTACCAGTACCTGCAGAAACTCGTTTTATTTCTGTTTTAATATTATCATCAATAATAATATCTCCAATTCCAGAAACAGTATGATTTCCTACTCTTTTTGCTGTATGATCTTTTCCAATATAATTTGCTAAAATTTGAGCATCTTTATTTAATTGCTCAATTTCATTTTCTGTAAAATCATAATCTTTTATATCATCATAATTTTTTGGATTAGGATTTTCTTTTTCATTATTAATTTTAGTAACAGTCGCAATTTCAAAATATTTACCATAATATTGATTATCAGATTTAATATTTGATGTAGCAGGCATTTTTTTACTCCTATTAAAAAATTGGTGCGCCATCGCGGATTTGAACCGCGGACACCCGCATTAAAAGTGCGGTGCTCTGCCGACTGAGCTAATGGCGCATAATAAAAAGATTAGAAATTTAATTTTCTAATCTTGTTGGTGCAGGTAGCCGGACTCGAACCGGCACGGGCATACGCCCAACAGATTTTAAGTCTGTGGTGTCTACCTATTCCACCATACCTGCATATTAACAAGACACTTTAAGATTATTGATCGTTTAACAGACGATTGCCTTTACCATTTGGCTAAATTGGAACACTCCAATTATGGGGATCGAACCCATATTCTTCTTAAAGAAGATTTTGCTGTATGTGTCTTTC
>DGSM01000060.1:0-6236 GCA_002393975.1 Clostridiales bacterium UBA4362 | reverse complement strand
CATTTCTTTTTTACAAATATATTATATTAAATAATTTTTAAATTTTCAATTTTCCATATTTTCTTCATACTCTACTCTTGTGACAAATTCCCATCCACCATATTCTAAAGCATTTTCATAATATTCTTCTTCATCTTCGGTAGATTCCCAAGATTCGCCCCAACCAGTAACCATATATTCAAATGTTTCAGCGTTTTCATAACAAAGATCATGAGAATATTCATCAAGTTCTTTAATTGTTACATCATTGTCAAATGCTACATATTCTTCATAATCAGTGCCGCAGTAGCCATTACTTCCATAAAATCTTACATATCTCATTCTTCATACTCCATTTTCGCGCCACAACGTGGACAATATTGGTCATAATCATCAATTGTAATATTAGCATCACAATTTGTACATCTTGCTGTATGAAGGATAACTTTTCTCATTGTATAACTATTATTCATATAATCTGGTTCAAATAATTCCCAACGATCAACATCTGCCCAAACACCATTTGCATGATTGGCATCATCATTGTAAATTGGGAAAGCCTTAATAGCATTACCAATTTCTTCGTCTCCGAATGTGTCTATTACTGCGACTACGCTGCTGCGTTCTAAGAATTGCATCTTCTAAATACTCCAATTCATCTTCATCCATTGCCATTTCTTTTTTCAAATCCGTCATTTTAGGATTCCAAGATGGCGCCCAAGCATTTGCTCTTGCTTTCTTATTAGTAGTTTTATCAGCGCACATCGGACAACTACAATGGATTTTATTTTTTGAATATTGATGAAGATTATTGTACCAAGGATACCAATGAGTTCCATATCCATATACTGCCGCATCAATATTTCTTTTTCTTTTGGCTTTTGTATAACTTTTATATCTGCGCCAAGCGCGTCCTCTTGCCATTGAACTCACTCCTTTGGGAAGGGGATAGCCTTAGGTTGGCCGGCCGCACATCTGTTTATACTCTTATTTGCTATCGAGTTTCTGGCGGAGGGTGTGGGATTCGAACCCACTCACAACGATTTTAGAGACCGCCGCGCTACCGTTACGCTAACCCTCAATATATAGCGCCCTTAAGGTCGGGCCAACCGCACATACGTCTTATACAAACTTTTGCTCCTTGTCTTTCTACAATTATATTATATCAAATTATTTTTATAAAATCAACATATTAACAAATTCTTGATATTCTTGAGAATTATATATTTTCCAAAATGTCTATATATAAATAAGATATATTAAATAAATATTATAAGAATTTTTATTTAAATTAAAATCTATATTTTCAAAATCTAACTTTTTTATAATTTGTTCTTTATACTCTTGAGGAGTGCAATAAAAAAGCTGTAATTGTTCCCATATAAATTTTCTTTCATCTCTAATTGGAAAAGAAATATTTTCATAATCTTCAACTAATAATTGTAAAAAATTTTCATATCCATGTAAATTAGAATAATCTAATTTAAGATTATATGGTTTATATATATTATTAGTTAATAAAATATTTATATATGGCATTATATAAACAATATTTTCAAAAATATTAGAAATTTTATTAAATAAAAAATCAATCTTTGTATTAATATTATTATAATCATAATAAATTGATTTTTTATTTTTTACTTCATTTAAATAATTATAAATTGTTTTCCATATAAACATAAAATAATACTATTCAATATTTGTAAATTTATCTTGTTGATCATTTACAGTAGGCATTGATCTACAAGTCAGTAAATTTTCCTCTGGTATAATATGAATAGCAAAAATTTTATCAGACAAAGATATATCTAACCAATAAAAATGGTAATTATTAAGTTTGGTTAAATATTTAATATGAGATAATAGCTCTTTATTACTATAGTCAATAGAATTATAAAAATAATTTGTATTATAAGTTACTATCTAATTATTCTTATTAATAATAAAAGAAGGCATTACTACATCAATACTTTTTGCTAATATTCCAATATTAGTATTTCGTATATACGAATAAGCATTGTTTTGTTCATAATAACTAAGATTAATATTATTATAAGCTGGTAATTCTATATATCCCTAATATAATTCTGTAAAGCATCTTTCTAATGCAATATCAAATATAGGATGAGAACCAAAGCGATAAAAACAAGTTTTATATTTTAAATTATATACAATTAAAAATACTACAGGTAACTAAAAATTATATGATAAATCATAAATTTCTACTTGTAATCCAAGATTTTTTAATTTATTTATTTTATCTTGATGCTATATACTTAAAGATTTTTCATCAATTTGATAATATTGATCCTAAGGTTCATAAAAGAAACGTTCTACAGCTATTCGTTCAAATAATTCTGAACTGCCCTATACCAAAGCTTCTTCAATTGTATTACCTGTGGCTAAACCTGTGGTACCAATATTAAAAATTATACTTGTAATATCTTGATATTTATTTGCATTATCTACTAATGACTAATATTTACAACCCAATAATTTATTATTAGAATAAATATATTTAAAATCATCAATATTTTCAGTAATATTTAATACATTATTAAAATAATATGAATTTTTTAATACATTATTATTTAAATATTCTTCTTTAGAAATTTCTTTTTCATTTTTTAAATAATAATATCCATATTTTTCTTTTTTTGCTAACATTACATCATGTTTAAGAAAAATATTATTTCCATTTGTTAAAACATAACAACAAAAACGTTCATATAATTCTCCATAACAAGATGCTTTACTATAAAGATATTCTGTTCCTTTTCCATTGCATGAAGCAATTAAATAATTATGCCAAAATAATCCATAACTACAACTATAGGTATCAATATTACTATGATACTCATTTAGTTTTCTGATTTCAATATTTCGTATTTTAAAAAAATCTTCAATAATTTGGATGGTTTCATTTGGCTAACGATCTTTATAATGCTAATTTAAATTAGTTATTTGCACACAATATCAATCCTTTACAATATATATGAAATAAATATTTATTTCATATATATTGTATCAAATTATTTCAAATCTTTCAACTATGCGCACGGACTTCGGCAACAAGAGCATCAACTGCCTGAGATGCCTCATTCATCGCAATAAACGCATCATTCCGATAGTCACTCATGCGATCAACATTTTCACTGGCCACACGATATGCGTCCTCAGCATCCTTGTATCGCTTCGTAGCCCTTGCATAACGCTTTGCCGCAACCTTCTCATTACACCGAGCTGCCGCAAGCCGCTTACCAAGATCCATATCAAACTTGTCATCAGGATGACAAATTGCCACACCACGAACAGTCCGTCCTCCATAGGTGCTCACAGCAATAATTCTGTTTCCATTCTGATAAAATCTGTACTTCTCAAGCGGGTAATTTTTCATAACATCATAACCTTTCTTTTTCTTTTTTTCTATATATATTATATTATATTATTTATAAATTTTCAATCTTCAATCCATAAAAGTTGAAGTAAATTTTCGTAAATAGAAGCCGCGCAATATGGACGTTCAATCTCATAAGTAAGTTCATCCAAAGATTCTGCTTCTTCTGGAAATGTCTTTTTAGAATAATCAATTACTGCATCATATACTTCTTTGAGCCGTTCCTCAAATAAAGTTTCATAAACACCTTCTGGTTCATATGCGGCATCAGCCATTACTTTTTCACAAAATTCTAACAAAGCACGATTACGCATATTATCAGAGATATATATCCCATATCTTATATAATTCCATCGTGCTCTAATAGGATACACAATTTTTCTCTTAAACCATATTGTCAGAATTATCCAAATTACTTTTAACATTCAATTTCTCCACTAAATCCTACTACTATACCATTTAATTCTACAATATCATCAGCATCCCAAGCAGCAATACTTGGACTATATTTTATAGGAGTATAATCATCATATCTTTGATGAATAAAATATTCTCTTTCTTCTGGTGAAGAAAAGAAATAAATTCCATCTTCACCAGGAGTTAAATAATATGATCTAAAATAATATTTAGCCATGATATTTCAGAAGGAACTCATTGCTAACTGCCTTAAAAGACTTCTGACCATCAACACTACGCAGGACAAAACCTTCACGAGGTTTCTTATCCAGCTGAGAATCACCAGTTGCCATTTCAAGGATTTTTGCCATGCGGTCCTCTGCATCTCCAAAGAGAGTATCGAAAGTCACAGGGCCACCAAAATAAGTAGGAACACAGAAAATTCCATAAGGAATAGTCAGTTCATCAATCATTTCAAAAGTTCCCCAACGACCACGATCAGAAGTAACAAGGTTAAACGCACGGAAATCATGATCTTCCATAGAATAATCACGACGCTGTACACCTGCTCCATAAGTTTCACCCTGAACAGTTACCCAATCGCACTGAGGATGATCTTCAAGGAATTTAGAAAGAGCATTGTACATATCATACTTCTGCGCCATTTCCCAATAAATATTGGTATCGTAGTAGCAAGGCTTATCAACACTATCAAAACATACATTACGAGAACAAACATAAAATTCATTCTTGCCATGCTTACCACGCTTCATAGTGAAAGTAGTAGAACTACCATCAATTTTTTCAGTTACGACCCATTCGCCAGTATCATTCAGAATCCAAGGCATGTTCTGCACACGCTCTTCATCAGTCTTAGACACCCACTCAGGCCAACCGTTCTTCTTATCTTTCTTCTTACCGAAGAAGAAGAACATAAGATTTTTACCCCACTTGTGCTTCATAAGCCAACGAACAAAAGGCTTACGGAAAATAGCAGGATGACGCTGCGCCATTTTCTTATACTTATCCGCAGAAGGAGCCTTGCGCTGATTATCCTCTGCGTCTGCATAAGTCACGCCAAGTTTTTCGGTAAGGAAACGAGACTCATCTTCAGGATAATGAGTTTCGTTACCATCATAAATACCACCACTTTCAGTAACTTCCCATCCAAAATCAGTCGCGTGCATAAGGAGACCTTGAGAAATCACCTTGCACATCTTAAGGGTCTTTACCTTATGATGACGCTTTTCAAGAAAGGCAAAACACTCCTTATCGGAAGGCACCTTACTATCAATTTCAAAATAAATCGCAGGATCACCAATATTAAACTGACCCTTTTGAACGATGACCTTCCATCCACCGACGGTTGCCCATTCAACTCGGTCATATCCAGGAATCGGTTCAATATTGTCAATCGTTACTACATACGCGAGTTCGCGCACACCATCTTTGTTAAGCATTTAAATTCTCCTTTCTTAACTTTCTATATATATTATAATATATTATTTTTATATTTTCAATTAATTTTCTTCATAACTATCCATTTCGCTTCTAAAAATGGCATCTTCAATTTCTTTATCAGTAAATGCTTCTGCATATAACCATTCTCCACAATACCTACAATAAAATTCTTCTGCTTCATATCCGCGAGAAAGAATATGCCCACATGTTGGACATTCACAACTTAAAAGATAGGCATTATTATTTATTGTCTACTTCATAATATTCAAAAATTACCCATATATAATATTCTGCTCCTGTTATATGAGAAATTTTATAATCAGGATGCTTTTCTAAAAAATTATTTACATCAATATCATATGTAAATTTCTTACAATATTGTTTCTTAATAACTTCTTTCATACTGTATATTCAAATACCACATATAATGTATCATCAGCTGCATATTGATGGCCCGCCGCAGACATTACTACAATTTTCCAATTTGGATGATTTGCTAATTCAACTGTTAACTGCTGCTCTGGCCGCAACTGGTCTTTATTATTCTTATGATAGCATAAGCATAACCGTTCTGTTCTTTTATCTTTCATTGATTTTATATTTCTTATAATAAGTATCTATTTCAAAATCAGCCATATTCGCATATGTACTGAAACCTTGCTTCATAAGATAAGCCCGCAGCATTTTACTTACATCATCCGCATACATTTCATACGCTTCTGCTCGTTTTGCCTGCTCAACCAGTTCGCGCAATTCCCAATCGGGCAATTTATAATAGAGATGTGTTTCATATTCTTCTTCTGGTTTAAACCAATGAATTACTCCCCCACGAATATCTTCATTCCAATACCATTTTCCATGTCCATCATCAGGGAATATCATCCAATAATTATTAAGAATAATACTGCCATCTTTAAATATAGTTGTATAATTTCCTTCTACTTCTGGATTCTACATATATATTCTCCTTATCTAAAATAAATTGTAAGCATAGCTAGTA
>DGSM01000134.1:6209-10059 GCA_002393975.1 Clostridiales bacterium UBA4362 | reverse complement strand
CCTACTCCAGAAGAAATAGCAGCTGAAATGGAAATACCAGTTGAAAAAGTTCTAGAAATTCAAAAAATAGCACAAGATCCAGTATCATTAGAGACTCCTATTGGAGAAGAAGATGATAGCCATCTTGGAGACTTTATAGAAGATGAAGATTCACCATCACCACAAGATGCAGCTTCATATACAATGCTTAAAGAACAATTAAATGATGTAATGAAAACATTAACTCCAAGGGAAGCAAAAGTACTTAGACTTAGATTTGGATTAGATGATGGAAAATCAAGAACATTGGAAGAAGTTGGAAAACAATTTAATGTTACTCGTGAAAGAATAAGACAAATTGAAGCAAAAGCTTTAAGAAAATTAAGACATCCATCAAGAAGTAAGAAATTAAAAGAGTATATGTAAAAACATATACTCTTTTTTATGTTTGTTGTTCTCTTTTTTTTATTCTTTATCTTTTATTTTTTTGTTATGATTTTTTATTTTTTCTCATATTTCTATTATTTATTTTTCTATTTTCTTCTTTTGTTACAATTATTAGTTATTTCACCTATTTTCTTGAAGTAATATTTTTGGCTATGCTAATATTATAATGTGATAAACTAAGGATAAATAGGATGGAAGATTTTGTTCTTTTAAACTACAATTCAAATGAATATGTTTTAATCGACTCTTACATGTACGAAGGCAGAGAAGTATATCACTTTGCTTCAGTATATGATCATTTGTTGTGCGAAAAAAAGGATGAAAACTATTGTCCTATTACAGATGAAACAGCTGAAAAAATTAAGGACTATTTAGGCCTTAAAAGTCAAGCTGTTCTTTTTGAAGAAGACTTAAGTATGCCTAAAAATGGCACTACAAAGGAAGATTTGAATAATAATAGTGTTATATCAAATGGATTAAGTTTTTCTGAAAAAGAGCAGGAAAAAGAAGAAGATAAAAAACAAACTGCTCCAGAGATAGATTCAAGTTCTTTAATGGCATATAGTACACAAAGCTATCCTGTTTTAATGACAATCTATAGAAAGATTACTAGTGTAGCAAGGCAATTAGATTTAAGTACACAAAACCAAATGATGTATGAGATTATCACTAAATTAAATTCTTTAATGAATGAGGGATATTCACTTAATATTAATGAAATAGTAAGAAAAATGCAGGATGGATATGTTTATAAGAATTCTACATTAAATCATACTTATTTAAATGGATATTATGATGTACAAAATAATGTAATAATCTTAAAAGACAATTTTGTAGATAATAGATATTTACCACTTTCAAAAAGAGTTATAGCTCATGAGTTTATACATAGAAGTTCAGGAAGAGATTATATTTCAAATAATTCTAAAATGCATGGATTAATTGAAGGACAAACTGAGAACTTGGTAGAACATTTCTACGGAAACAAAACTTCTACTATTCTTAATACATATAAACAAGAAGATAATCTTATTAAATCAAAAGAAGTAAGATTAAATGTTTCAAATGAAACAGCATATCCTTTAAATGTATCTTTGGTACAACAAATGGAGTACATTTTAGGAGAAACTTCATATAAGAGCATTCTTGAAGGAAATAGTGAATTCGAAAATAAATTTGCTTCTAAATACGGATTACCATTGTTAATTACAATGAAAGCTAGAAGCTGTAAACACACTAATAGATTAAATAGAATTATAGAAACACTAATTATGCAACAAGCAGATAGCGATATATCTTTAAGCAAAAATGACTATGATGAAATAGGATATTTTCAAGAAACTCAAAATATATTGCTACATAAAGCTTTTGATTCAGATTTTAGTAGAATAAAAACAGATGAAGATGCTAAAAAATTCTTAACTAAACTACGTGAGTTTGAACCATATAGAGCAAGAGTTGTAAGAATATCTATGGGAAAAACAACTCCTGATAATAGTTTCGAGTTTTATTATAATGAGATGTATACTAAAACCAATGATTTATTAGAACAATTAGGATACAACCATTTAGATATATATAAAGCTATAGGAGAGCTTTTCTATAAATCACAACCAAATTATCCACAAATACCAAAAGAACAAACTTTGGCAAATGCTAAAAAGACTAAATTTGATTCTATGGTTTATTCTTGTATGAAATATGATAAGATTTTGGATCCTAATGATATTATGACATATTTGATTAAGGTTCCAGATACAAATGACTATTGCTTAGTTTCTACAGTTAATTCAATAACTGAAAGAGCTATACCAATTCCAGATGTTTATAGTACAAGAAAATTTGTAAAAGATATAGTAAAAAATGATACAAAATTTGATGAATATATTCGTGGAAGCAAATATGAATATCAAGAAATAAATTTTGAAAAAAGTGCTGAAGAAATAAAAGCAGAAGTTCAAAAAGAAATAGATAAGCAAAATAAAGAACTTCAAAATAATTTTGATCAGAAAAAAGCATTAAAAAATCTTGGAATGAATAGAACTAAGGATGAGATTGATAATATCTTTAAAGATATGAAAGAAACATTAATCTCATCAAATCCAAATGCTGTGGACCAACAAAAGCTAAGTAATTATTATCAAGTATGTGCACAAGCAAATGAAATTTTAAAAAGATTAAATGATAATTTAAAAACAATGTTACCAGATAATTTATGGATCTTTTTAGAAACTTTCAAACAAGAAAATTATGTGTTTAAATATGATGAGTCTAAGCCTTTAGTAATGCAAGAACTATTAGAAGACACTAAAAAATTCCTAGTATATGTCTATATGCAATACTTATGTGATGATAATGAAAAGATTGACTTTGAAAAGATTTTAGTAGATAATAGCAATAACTTAAAACTAATGAGAAAATTTGGAAAGAAAGATCAACAATTAAAAATAAAATATGATAGCCAAGGAAATATTGTCCAAAGTGGACCATATACTTTCTTTAGAAACATTGGAACTAAGATTAAACACGTTTTTCATATTTATTAGGAGGAAAAATGAAAGTTAAGAATTTATTATTAGGAATAGTTGTAATAGTCGCAATAGGATTAATAGTATTTTTTGCTATGAAAATGACAAAAGAAATTAAAAACAATGGCGTAAATGAAATGAATGCTGTAGAGGTTCAAAGTGAAGAAGTTGTTGAAGATGCAACAAATACTATTGAAGAAAAAAATATAGAAGAATCTAATGATAGTGAAGAAAGCAAAGCAACTGATGAAACAGAAGCAGAGAATAAAACAGAAGAAAATACAGTAAATAAAGAAGGAAACACTACAGAAAAGGGTGCTACTAATTCATGTGGATGCGGATGTGGTACTTCTGATGATAGTTGCTGTGGAGGAGATCCAGAAGATTGCTAAATAATGCTTGAAAATCTAGCGAACTTGTGATAAAATAAAAAAGCGTATTAAATTATTTTAATACATAAATAATCCTTGCTTATTTCTATGTAAGTAGGCTTAAATCCAAGAGGAGGTGTAAATATGAACAAATACGAGAGTGTTATTATCGTTAATCCATCTGTAGATGATGATAAATTAAAAGCTTTAGAAAAACAATTTACAGATATTATTAACGCAAACGGTAATGTTACCAAGGTAGATGAAATGGGTAAGAAAACACTTGCTTATGAAGTTAAAGGAAACACTGAAGGAATTTACGTAACTTTCTACTTTGAAGCAGATCCAACTCTAATCGCTGAATTAGAGAGAAACTACAGAATAACCGATGATGTTATAAAATTCATAGTTATTAGAGTAGAAGAATAATTTTACAATTTAGTAGGGGCTTTAATTTAAGAAGGAAGAGGTAAATATTATGAATAAAGTTGAGTTAGTAGGAAGATTAACTAGAGATCCAGAAGT
>DGSM01000134.1:0-6150 GCA_002393975.1 Clostridiales bacterium UBA4362 | reverse complement strand
AGATATACTCAAACAAACAATACTTTAGTTGCTACATTTAGTTTAGCAATTAGAAGAAGATTTGTAAGAGAAGGAGATACCCAAACAGCTGATTTTATAAATTGTGTTGCATGGTCTAAAACAGGAGAATTCGTTAGCAAATACTTTAAAAAAGGTCAAATGATGGAAGTTGTTGGAAGAATCCAAACTAGATCATATGATGACGCTAATGGACAAAAAAGATATGTTACAGAAGTTATAGCTGAAGAGGTTGGCTTCGTTGGAGCTAAAGGAGACAATCCTAGTGGTGGAGCAGATGACTTCACTGATATGCCAGAAGATATGGCAGGTGGTGATACAACAGATTTTGAAGTATCATCAGGAGATGATTTACCATTCTAAGTTAAGTCCAATTATATTTTATCAAGATAGGGGGCGAATTAAATCATGGCAATGAAGAAAAACGCAAAAAGAAATAATAAAAATGATTATGATGATGATTATAAATTCAAAAAAATCAGAAAAAAAGCTTGTCCACTTTGTACAGACAAGAATGTAGTTCTAGATTATAAGAATCCTGAACAATTAAGAAAGTTCATCAATGAAAGAGGAAAGATTCTTCCAAGAAGAGCTACTGGAGCTTGCAGCAAACATCAAAGAGATATTACTACAGCTGTTAACAGAAGTAGAAATATTGCATTATTACCATATTCAGAAAACTAATTTTAAAATTTTTATTATATAAACTATAAAAAAACTAGGATTTTTATCCTAGTTTTTTTGAGCTTTTAAACAATTGTTATTTCAAGATTAATACTAACATATTACACAAACCATTGGATTAACTGAAATATGAGGAAAGCCAAACAAAAATCTTATATCACAATAGTTTAGAGGAAAAAAGAAGAATATTTCATATATAACGGAAGAAACACTGTAATAAAAATGTAACAAAAATGTAATAATAAAAAGTAGCAATTTACTTGAAAAAAAACATCTATAATGTTTAAATTAGTATAGAGTTTTTACTAAGGAGTTAAAATAATGGAAGATTACAAAAGCGAAAAAAGTATTTTAGATCATTTAGCTAGATTGAACATCAATCCTAAAATATTAGAGAATCCTACAGCTAAGACAATTATTCTTGGCATTATAGGAAATAGAATTAATTCATTACTTGCTGCTAATTCTGGAACAAATGAAATTGAAAATATGTATAACAATGATATATACGTAGATTTCAATGGTAATTTCTCATTCCAGGACTTTTATCGTGGAGTTGATAGCAATGGAGCAGAAGTTAGTAAAAACTTCTCAACAAACATTGAAGTAAATGATAAAGAAGAAACTATCATAGATAATAGTGAAAGAAAATACGATATTAGTCTAGATAATTTAGGAAGTGAGCAATTCACACATAATTCTAGAAACGAAACCAAAATCGTTCAAGATGCTAATTTCATAGATATCTTAAGAGAAGATACCAAAGTAGATAAAGACTTCAATAAAGTTGTTAAAACAATCAAGAGAAATAGCGATTATGTAACCGGAACTTTAGAAGAAAGCATGGGTAATGAGAATACAAATAAAATGAACCCACCAGAGTCTTCTAAGATTATAATAATGGCTAATAAGAACAATCCTAAAAAGATTGGTGCATATATTAGATTTGAAAAAGTTACAGAGCAAATATATGATTTGATGACAAAACAACAAAATGAATTATTAAGTACTGTACCTGGATTAAAAGTTTCACCAGTTCCAGAGATTGAAAAAGTTGAACCAGTTGCTACTGAAGCACCAGCTCCTGCTCCAGCACCAGAACCAACACCAGCTCCTGCTCCAGAACCAGAGCCACCTGTTGAAGCTCCAGTAGAAGCACCAGCAGAGCCAGAGGTTGAGATAAAACCAGAAGTTGAAACAACAGTACAAGAAGAACCAGTAGTAGAAGAGCCAGCTCAAGAAGCAGCACCAGAAGTTGAAGAAGCAGTAGAAGAAAAAGAAGAGCCAGTTCAAGAGATTAAAGAAGAAGTAAAAGAAGAAGTTAAAGAAGAAGCTCCTGCTTCTCCAGAAGTTCCAGTATTTGATGATGTAATAGATGAAGTTCCAGAAGAGGAACCAGAGGTTATAGAAGAACCAGAAACTAAAGAAGAAGTTAAGGAAAAGGTATCAACTATGGAAGTTAATACAGAAGAAAAAGATGGAATGTCAATTGAAGATATTATTGCTATGAGAAAAGCTAACAAAGAATCAATTGATAAAATCGTTGAAGATGAAAAGAAAATGAAGCAAGAAATGATGGAAAAGAAGAATCAATTACTTGCAAAAGCTCTAAGTGAGAAAGAGCAAATCGAAAAGATGAATGATGAACTTCAATCAATGAGAAATGAATTAGCTAAATTAAATGAAGCATTACTTGCTGACTAATTCTAGAAAATAATTAATAATAAAAATTAAGAGGAACCTTATGGTTCCTCTTTTTGAACGACATATACTTTGACAATATTTGACAATTATGGTATAATGCTTTTATGCCTTATTGGCATAACTACATCAAGGAGGATCCCTATGTACATCAAGAATGATACTGGCGAATGGTGGGCTATCAATGAAGCCCAACTCGAGCGGGCATTAGATATGCTCTTTGAGGTACCATTATCCATGGATGCTAGAGGGGCTTTCAAAAGTCTCGCACGAGAAGCGTATGGCAGGCAACACTGCATCGCTTGGTGGTATTCAGGAACGCAAGATGGAGGCAATGCTTTTACTGATCTTTGCAGACGGTTTGGAGTTTCTCCAGACAGACGAGAGGTCATTATAAATGCTAGTAACCATTTGCTTTTTTCGCCTGATTATTATCACAGGCCTGAGCTGGTTTGATGGAAACATGTATGAGATTTTCCCGCGGAAAGAGAGCCGAGAGGCTCTCTTTTCTTTAATAGTTTTAATGATAAAAATTTGCAAAATTAGCCAAAATATGGTATAATAATAGTGTGTTTTGTTTTAGAATTAATAGAAACGAAAGGAGGGCAAAATAATGGATGAAAAGAAATTTAAATTTGATGTTGATAATTTAAAAACTGATTTTGCCATTGAAAATATGCCACTTTCTGATATTGATATTAACAATCTTAAGGCATATTCTGATAACAAAATTACAATAAATGAAATGATAGAACAATTAAAAGAAGGCGAAATCAAATTATAAAAAAGTAAAGTAAGATTCAAGTTTTTACTTTACTTTTTTTTTATTATAGTGATATTTTTATAGTAATAGATAAATAATGATTTGGAGAAAATATGGACGAATTATATGAAGCAAGAAACTCAATATATTGCTATCCTGATAGCAATGTATTAGTAAATAAACTAAATATAAAGGATAATAAGAAACTAGAAAAAGCTGAAAAAATGATAGTTTTAGCTAAACTATATGACTTAAGACAAAATAAGCTTGTAGGAAATTTTGATAAAGATCATTTTATCAATATACATAAATATTTGTTTGAAGACTTATATCCATTTGCAGGTAAATTTAGAACAGAAAATATAGCTAAGGATTCATTTTCTTTTGCTGAGTGGGAATTCATAGATTCTGAATTAGATAGATTATTACTTAAGCTAAAAGAAGAAAACTTTTTAAATGATTTAAATAAAGAAGATATGGCAAAAAAACTAGCATATTATATGTCAGAGCTAAATGTATTACATCCATTTAGAGAAGGAAATGGAAGGACAATAAGAGAATTTATAAGAGAGCTTGCATATAAAAATGGATACATATTAGATTATTCTAAAACTGGAAGTGAAGAAATGCTAGAAGCTATGATGAAAAGTGTAATTGATGAAACTGATTTAGCAAAAATAATATATAAATGTTTGGAAATAAAAAATGATTAGTGTAAATGAATTAAGAACGAAATTACCAAAAGACTTTATAGAAGAATTAAATACAATATATACTTCAAATTATGTAGATAAGATTCTTTCAGGAATGACAGATAAAAGATATACAAGTATTAGAGCAAATACTATAAAAACATCATGTGCAGATCTTATGAGATATTTGAAAGATAATAATATAAAGTTTGAAAGAGTTCTTTGGTATGATGATGCTTTAATAATTAAAAATGCGAATGAAAAAGATTTGATGAAGCTAGAGTGGTATATTGAAGGAAAAATCTATATGCAAAGTTTATCTAGTATGGTTCCACCATTAGTATTAGATCCTAAGCCTGGAGAATGCGTTTTAGATATGACTGCAGCTCCTGGAAGTAAAACATCTCAAATGGCAATGATGATGAAAAATAAAGGAAGAATAGTTGCAAATGAACTAGATAAAATTAGATGTGAAAGACTAAAGTATAATGTGGAAAAACAAGGCGCAAATATTGTAGAAGTTATAAATAATAGAGGAGAGTTTCTAGGAAAGATTTATCCAGAAACTTTTGACAAAGTATTGTTAGATGCCCCTTGTAGCGGAGAAGGAAGATTTGTTGGAACAATTCCTGAAACCTATAGAAATTGGTATTTAAAAAGTGTAAATAGTTGCAAAAATGTACAAAAGCAGTTGATAAAAAGTGCAATTATGGCATTAAAGCCAGGAGGAACTCTAGTTTATTCTACATGTACATTAAACTTATTAGAGGATGAAGAAATATTAAACTATGCTATTAATAATTTTAATGTTGAAATAATGGACATAGATATAGAATTAAATTCAAGTGTGAGAGCTAAAACTGACAATAATGATATTATGGTATATAATAGTAGCGAAATAGTTTATAGAGAAGAAATAAAAAAAGCAATAAGAATAATACCATCAAAACTAATGGAAGGGTTTTTTGTTGCTAAATTAAGAAAGAAATAGGTTTTTAAATTGAAGAAAAAAGATGAAATTGATAATCCTATAGTAGACACTTCTTATTACAAAAAAGGTTCTAAATCATCTACAAAGCCAAAAAAGAAATTATCCAAAAAAGAACAAGAAAGACTATTAGAAGAAAGAAGAGAGCGTAGAGAAGAACTTAAAAGACAAAAAGAAGAACAAGATAGGGCAAAAAGAAGACATATTAAGTTCATTTTTGTCTTATTATTTATTATGATTCTTTTTGCAATAGGAGCTTTCATATATACTAATCATACAAATGAAGCAAGGGTAGTAAGAAAGTATTATAACTTGCTAGAACAAAAGAAATATGATGAAATGTATGATTTAGTCATTACAGATCTAAGTAAAGAAGACTTTATTGCAAGAAATAAGAATATATATGATGGAGTACAAGCAAAAGATATAAGTTGTGTAATTACAGCAAATTCTAAGGCAAATACAAATACAGCTGAAAATATAGAGCAACCAGAATTATATTCAAATGTGTCATATAGATTTGATATGTCAACTATTGCAGGAAATATAACATTTAATAATACTATTAAAGTAAAGACAAAAGATGGATCAAGTAAAATTAATTGGGATTCATCTATGATTTTTCCTGATCTAAAGAATGATGAAAAAGTAAGAATTAATACCTTAAAAGCTAGAAGAGGATATATATATGATAGAAACAATGTGACTTTAGCTAAAGAAGGTAAATGTTACAATGTAGGAATAGTACCTGATAAGACAGATTCTTCAACTGATTATGGGAAACTTGCTAAACTATTAGATATTTCTGAAAGTACAATTAAGGAAAAATGCAAATCAGATTATGTAGGAGTAAATACTTTTGTTCCATTAAAGCTGATTTCAGCTGAAGAACAAGATTTGAAGAGCCAACTTTTAACAATCAAAGGAGTTATGGTATCAGAAGAAACTTGTAGAGTATATCCTTATAATGAATCAACTTCAATACTTTTAGGATATGTTCAAGATGAAGTTGGAAAAAGTGGAATAGAAGCAATATATAATGATAGACTAGCTGGAAAAAATGGAGTAGAAATCTATAAAGAAAAAGATGGAAAGAAACTAGACATAATACAAAAGCAAGATTATATAAATGGAGAAGATGTAAAACTTACAATTGATTCTAAATTACAACAATTGATTTATAACACTTATAGCCAAGACAAGGGTGCAAGTGTTTTAATGAATTATGAGACTGGAGAAATACTAGCATTAGTAAGCTTTCCAAGCTTTAATTCAAATCAATTTAGCTTAGGATTTAGTTCAAA
>DGSM01000052.1 GCA_002393975.1 Clostridiales bacterium UBA4362 | reverse complement strand
AAATAAATGGTGAACTAAGTAAAGACAACATTATTAATATTAATAAATATAAAGAACAAGATTTACAAAAATATCTAGAAGATAATAATTATTTATTAATAATAAAAATGCATCCTTCAGAAGAAAGCAAAATACAAATACCATCTGAATGCAAAAACATTGTAATGCTGAAAGATAGTGTAATGTTAGATAGTTTTATTACTATTAACGAAGTATTAAATGGAGTTGATTTATTAATTACAGATTATTCTTCTATTTATACAGACTATGTATCTTTATTAAGGCCTATATTATTTTTAGATACTGATATTAATAAATATGAACATGATCGTGGAATTACCTATGATTCTGATTTATGGTTTCCTGGTCCTTCAGTAAATAATTATGAAGACTTTAAAACAGAAATATCAAAGTTATTAGCTGATTCTAATTATTACAAAAAGGAAAGAGAGAATTTTAATAAGCTAATAAATAATAACTTAGAATTAAGCAATGATAAATTTATTGATGAAATATTAATGAATGATAGATTAATTGATAATCCTAAAATTCTTAGTGTCAACAAAAAGAATCAACTTCTAAAAAAAGAAATAAAAGAGTTAAAAAGAGAAAGAGATGAAATAATAGCTCAAAAAAATGCAATTGAGGAAGAAAAAAATCAATATTATAAAGAGCTTGAAGCTATTCATTATTCAAGAAGCTATAAAATGATACAAAAAGTAAAAAAGTTTATTGGGAAGGATAAAAAGAGTAAATGAACGTTGCTATAGTTATTGCCGCAGGGTCTGGAAAAAGAATGGGGCAAGACATACCAAAACAATTTATTAATGTATATGATAAACCTGTTTTAATATATACATTAGAATGCTTTGAAAAACATCCTAGAATAGATGCGATTGAAGTAGTTTGTTTAGCTGGTTGGACAGATGTTTTAAAAGCTTATGCAAAACAATTCAATATAAATAAACTAAAATGGATTACTGAAGGTGGAGAAACTGTTCAAGAATCAATAAGAAATGGAGTATTTAATCTTGAAAAAGAACTAAAAAATGATGATATTGCCATTATACATGATGGAGTTAGACCTCTTATTGATGAAGAAGTTCTTTCTGATGCGATTGTTAAATGTGAACAATATGGTAATGGAGTATCATCAATGCCATATAATGAACAAATCTTTGTTAAAGAAGATGACATATCAACTTCTGAATATATTCCAAGAGAAACATTAATGAGAGTTGTGACTCCTCAAGCATATAAATTTGGAAAGCTTAATGCAGCATATAAAAAAGCTTTTAAAGAAAACATAGGAATAGCTGGTTCATCATATACTAATACTATGATGGTTGAGCTTGGAGAAAAATTATATTTTTCTGCAGGGTCAGATAGAAATATTAAATTAACTAATAAAGATAATTTGGAAATGTTTAAAGCTTATTTAAATATGAGCAAAGATACATGGTTAAAATAAATTTGGAGAAATAATGATTAATAATTATAATTTATATAATGAAGATATTTCTAAAGCAATTAGTTTTAATGACATGGGATTGCTAAAAAATAAATCTATTATGATTACTGGAGCAAATGGATTAATTGGTTCTGCTATAATAGATATTCTAAATTATTTAAATGAAAATCAGAATTTTAATATAAAAATATATGCTTTGGTTAGAAATAAATTGCTTGAACGCTTATCAAAATTTAAAAATATAGTTGAAATAAGGCAAGATGTAACTCAAGAAATCAATTGTGATGAAAAAATTGATTTCGTCATACATGCCGCTAGTAATTCTGATCCAAAGTTATATAGCAGCGATCCTGTAGGAACAATGCTTTCCAATATTTTAGGAATAAAAAATGTTCTTGACTATGCAATAAAGAATGTTAAAGAAAGAGTATTATACATATCTACAGATGAAGTGTATGGAAAACTAGACACAGGACATGATAGGCATTTTGAAGAAGATACAGGAAAACATGATTCTCATAATATACGTTCTGGATACCCTTTAAGCAAACTTGCTTCAGAGTGTCTATTAGAAAGTTATATTAGTCAATATGGAATAGAGGGAATAATTGTTAGACCTTGTCACATATATGGACCAACACAAACAGAAAAAGATAGTAGAGCATCTTCTGCTTTTTTGAGAAATGGAGTTAATGGTCAAAATATTATCATGAAAAGTTCTGGCTCTCAAGTAAGGTCATATACTTATGTAATTGATGCAGCAACAGGAATTCTTGTAGCGCTAATAAAAGGAGCTAATGGGGAAATATATAATGTTGCTAACAATGACTCAATTATTTCTATAAAGGGTTTTGCAGATTTAGTAGCTCAAAACTCAAATACAAATGTAATACTTGAGATGGCAAGTAATGAAGAGAAAAAAAGTTTCAATAATGATGAAAAGCAAATAACTGATGGAACAAAGCTTGAAAGTATCGGTTGGAAACCAGTTTTTTCTATAGAACAAGGAATAAAGAAATCAATAGAAATTATGAAATAAA
>DGSM01000119.1 GCA_002393975.1 Clostridiales bacterium UBA4362 | reverse complement strand
GTTCTAGCTTTAGATCGAGTTATATCTCTCAAATTCCATTTAGTAGAAAGAGATAATTTATTAAATGCTTTTTTAGTTGTAAAACTATTTTCTTTTACTTTAACTTTAGGTCTTTCAATTCTTAAAGCTTGCGCTGCAGGTTCTCTTAATATTTTTCTACAAGATAAATAAGTTACTAAAGTTATTACTACAACTATACCTACTGCAACTTCATAAACCAAAGGAATTGTAACTATATTGTAGTAAGGAATCTCATAATAAACCATTTCCATTTCCAAGAAGAAATTACCTATTATAAGATTTCCAAAAATTATACCTAGAATACTTGCAATTATAGATATAAATAATCCATAATTCACATACATTCTAGTAATCTTTCCTCTTTTAACTCCTAAAGCTTTTAAGGTTCCTATTTGAGTTCTTTCTCTTTTCACAAATCTATTCATTGTTGTTACAACTGATAAAATTGCAATAAAAACAAATAGTCCAGAGAAAACACCAGAATAAGTTTCACCTTCCTCAGCTTCTCTTTTATATCCATCATAAGAAAGATCATCATCTCTTAATGTTGCCGTAATAATTCCATCTATTTTGTCTTTTATATCATTTTTAGTATCATCAACTTTTCCTTCATCTTCAACATCCACTATTGCATAAGGAAAAACTATAGAATCTTCTAAATTAAAATCTTTATCTAATGCTTTAATAAATTCTTCTTTATGATCTTTATAATTATCCAATAAATCTAATGCTTTAGATAAATCAATTTTCTCTATTCCATCAATTTGACTTGTAATCTGACTTGGAATATTGGAATAATCTTTTATTCCATATTTAGAAAGAGTATCTTTTAATTCTTTTAAATTTTTAATAGCATCTTGAACTTCATCACTTTCTAAAACTTTATTATAAATATAATCTTCTGGGAACTCATTTATTGAAAGATATGCAAATCCAAAATCCATATGATCTGGAAATATTGCACTTTCATCTTTAATAAAATAAACATGATCCGGAACTTCTACTAGTCCTAATACTTTTTCTTTAAAATTATTACCTTCAATAGAAAGTTCTAATTCATCTCCTACATTAATTCCAATATTTTTAGCTAAATAATAATCAAGCCATATACCCTTCTTATCTTTAGAATACTCCTCTCCTTCTACTAAATACATTTTATTAATGTTATTAGACTCAATGAAATTACATTCTATTACTAAATCAGAAATAGGCTTGTTAGTGTTCTTATTTGTAAATCTTTCAGAATCTATTAAATTAGAATTAATTGTAAGTATTCTCTCTACATCTTTTACATTATCTATATTCTTGATTTCTTCCAATTTATCTTTATCAAAGTTTTCTGATGTTAACCATATATCTTGTAAGTTCTGGTTTTCATAATATATTTTGCTGCTCTCTTTCATTCCATCCATATAAGCATGAACTCCAGCGAAAGCAAATATTGCTAAAAATACCATTAGAAAAATAGTTATAAATTGTGATTTATTTTTCCATATATCACGAAGTATTTTTTTATTTAACATTACCACTTAACCTCCTCTATTTTCTTTGGCTTTTTGTTAGTGATAACACTTTCTATTCTTCCATTTTTAACATGTACTACAGTATCGGCAATATCAGCAATTAAGCTATTATGTGTAACTATAATAACAGTGTTTAAACCATTATTTCCATCACATTGTTTTCTAAGTAGCTTCAATACTTCTACACCAGTTTTACTATCTAATGCTCCTGTTGGTTCATCACATAATAATAGTTTTGGATTTTTAGCTATAGCTCTAGCAATACTTACCCTTTGCTGCTCTCCTCCTGAAAGTTGATTTGGAAACTTTTTAGCATGTGCTAAAAGTCCTACTCCTTTTAATGCTTCTTCAGTACTAATTGGATTTTTAACAATATCTTTTACAATATCAACATTTTCTTTAACTGTTAAGCTAGGTAAGATATTATAGAATTGGAAAATGAATCCTACATTTTCCGCTCTATAATCTGACAATTTATTCTCATTATAATTTGAAATATTTTCTCCATCTATTATTACATTTCCTTTAGTTGGAGTATCCATTCCTCCTATTAAGTTTAATAATGTAGATTTTCCAGCACCAGATGGTCCTAAGATTACTACCATCTCACCTTTATTTAATGATAAGTCTATATTATCTAAAGCTTTAAACTCATTATCACCTATTTTATAGACTTTACTAACTTTTTTTAATTCAACAACTTTATCCATAAGTCCTCCTATAATATGACATGTTTCTCATATTTTCTTTATTATATATATTACTATTTCATAAAGTCAATAGAAAGTGACATACTTGTCATGTTTTGTTGACAGAAATATTTATTATGTTATAATTGTTGTTAAACATAATACTTTGGAGGACAAAAATAATGTCTGAAATTGAAATAAGACAACCTATTCAAAAAAGATCTATTAAGACTAAAGACAAAATCATTGAAGCTGGTTTTGATTTAATATGTAATGATGGCTTTTATAATACAAATACATCTAAGATTGCAAAAAAAGCTGGTGTCTCAACAGGCATTATTTATCAATATTTTAAAGATAAGAAAGATATTTTTCTTTGTGGACTAGATAGATATGCAGATGAAATATTTTTTCCTATGTTAAAAACACTAGATGTGTCTTTTAATAAAGATAATCTTCCCGACATTTTAAAAAATATGATAAAAAAATATATAAGCAATCACAAATTATCAGCCATAGCACATGAAGAAATAACATCAATGACTCATTCTGATAAAGATGTAGCTCTCTTTTTCCATAAAAAAGAAATGGAAATGACTACTAAAATATCTGATTTACTTATAAAAAACAATTTTGAAATAGAAAATATAAATGAAAAAGTTCATGTCGTAATTGGGCTTATAGATAACCTTTGTCATGAAATCGTTTATCATAAGCATAAAAAATTAGATTATGATATCATGACAGATATAGTTGTAGATAATATTGTAAATATACTAACAAAACAAGACTAGCATAATGCTAGTCTTGTTTTGTTAGTTTTGTTTCATTTCATTTGATTATTGTATCATTTTATTATCTTATTATTAAATCATTATATGATTCTATTTATTCTTATATCAATATTCTTATTAATTATAGTTTATTCATTATACTTTTATAATTAGACTCACTAATTCACCTTATTATGTAGATGTTCCTTCATTCAAGTATTTTCTATTACTTTCTTTATTAATAGTATTAAAAATGATTTTAAGAAGAGCTTTGAATTTCATAATTTTTAAAAGTAAACAATACAATGTATAAATCAATATTCCTGAAGCAAATATAATACATACCCATACCAAGTACCAAACTATAAACTTACCAAAACTATAATAGCAAATATCAATCCAATTTTTTTCTAACCATATGTTTCTAACAAAAGCATTGTCATGTATTAAATAAATCATAAAAGTCGAAGATGAAATGTAATTGATAAAACTTATATTATTCATTTTTATTCTTCTAAATATTTCAAATAATGCAACTCCAATTAATAAGCAAAAAATACTATATTCACCATATGAATTAAGGCTTTGATACATTCCTTGTGCATTATTTCTTATAGCTTCATTTATATTAACTACAGTATTAGTATAATTATTAATACAAATGCCTAATATTGAAAGGAAAATAGCTAAAAATAGAATAATAGTTCGCAAATTATTAAATGGATTATACAATCGAATAAAACCACCTAATGAATAAATAAAGATTCCTGTAATTAATGATAACAAATTAGGACTTATACCTGATATAGCATTCCTTAAAAAAGCGATACTTATTACAGAAAACATAATTGCTAAAAATACTAAATATTCATTTTTATCTAATCTATTTAGATATTTATTTAAAAATACATAAGCTATAGCTATAATTCCTAAATAATAGCCAATAAACCAATAATCAAAATTAAAAATATCAAAATTTATTATTCCTAAAAAATTACGAGAATGAAATCTATAATACAAAATTGATCCAACTACAACTATAGGAACCACAAACACTAATTGAGAAATAATCTTTTTAATTTGCTTAGTAATATTTATTTTTCTATCAATAAGAAAATATCCTGTTATTAAAATAAAAATTATGTTTCCTATTTTTCCTGTTGCCATAAATAATTGAGGTAATAATAGTTTTTTAAAAAAGCATATTTGATTGAAGCTTTCACCTAATGCATATAAAGATTTATCTTCTAGTTGCACCTTAAAACAATGAATTGTTATATGGTGTACCACAATCATTAACATTGCTATTATTCTTAAGATTTCGAAATTAGATTTTCTTAAATTTTTATTCATTATCCCCACTCTCATTTAGTTTCAATCAACTATACATCTAATAACATATAGTGAATATTCAATAAAAATCTTTTAATCTTATTTATATTACAAAAGGAACTAATTTGTAAATATTGCATTTAAAAAAGATTTTTAAAGAAAGAATAGGATTATAACAAATAAATACTAATATAACTAATATTATTCAACTGTTAACAAAGCAAAAAAAAATGAGAGTTAAACTCTCACTTTTTTGGTGCGGATGAAGGGACTCGAACCCCCACACCGAAGTACTGGTTCCTAAGACCAGCGCGTCTACCAATTCCGCCACATCCGCATAAGACAATATTTATAATACTCTTTTATTATAAAATTGTCAAGTAAAATAATTAATTTTTCTCTAGTAATTTTTCCATAGTATACCAAGCAAGTTCAGCACATTTTACTCTTGCTGGCATATTAGAAATATTTTGAAGAGCTCTAGCATCTTCTATTGAATCTAATTCTTCTTCACTTACTTCTTCTCTTTTAACCATTTTTAGAAAAATACTAATCATCTTTAAAGCTTCATCTTTTGATTTTCCTTTTAGAACATCAATCATTATAGAAGTAGAAGCTTGTGAAATTGCACAGCCATGACCAGTAAAAGCTAAGTCTGATATCTTATCACCATCCATTATTATTTCTAATGTAATATCATCCCCGCAGCTAGGATTATGTCCATGTTCTGAATCTGTTTTATTATCTAATTCATGTTTATTATATGTCGCAGTACTTTGCTCCATAATAATATCTGTATACATTGATTCTAAATTATCCATTATTTTTTTATCCATTTCTTAAACATATCATATGTTTTATTTAAACCATTAATTAGTTTATCTATATCTTCTTTAGTATTATACATATATAAACTTGCTCTTACAGTAGAGTCAATATCCATGCTTCTTAAAAGTGGTTGTGCACAATGATTTCCGCTTCTAACGCATACGCCCACACTATCTAATACACTTGCGACATCATGTGGATGAACACCATTAATATTAAAAGAAATTACTCCTGCTTTTTTAGATAGGTCTTTAGGACCATATATAGTAACAAAATCTAATTTAGATAATTCATCAAATAAGTACTTTGTAAGTTCTTCTTCAATTTCTTTAATTGTATCCATTCCTATACTATTTATGTAATCAATAGCTGCAGCTAGTCCTACTGCTCCTCCAACATTTTGAGTACCTGCTTCAAATTTAGCAGGAAGAGGTGCAAAAGTAGTCTCTTGTTCATATACATATTCAATCATATCACCACCAAATAAAAATGGATCCATTTTATTAAGTAATTCTTTCTTACCATATAAAACACCTATTCCTAGAGGTGATAACATTTTATGACCTGAGAAAACTAAAAAGTCACAATCTAAATCTTGTACATCTGTTTTTATATGTGGAACACTTTGAGCTCCATCAACTACAACTATAGCTCCTACTTCATGCGCTTTTTTTACAATCTTTTTAACATCATTAATAGTTCCTAAAACATTTGAAATTTGTGTTATACCAACAATCTTTACTCCTGGTACAATTTTCTTTTCAATTTCTTCATCTGTTAATAAACCTTCTTCATTAACATACATGTACTCAAGTAAACATCCACACTTTTTAGAAACAAATTGCCAAGGAACTAAATTAGAATGATGTTCCATAATAGAAATAACAATTTTATCATCCTTTTTTAGATTGTTTAAGCCATAGCTATAAGCAATTAGATTTAAACTTTCCGAACTATTTCTAGTAAATATTATTTGTTCAGGTGATGGACTATTAATAAAACTTGCTACTTTCTTACGAGCATTTTCATATATATTAGTTGCCTCAATACTTAATTCATATGCTCCTCTATGTGGATTAGCATTTGCTGTTCTATAGAAATTATCTACAGCTTCTATAACTTGTTTGGGTCTTTGAGTTGTTGCTCCACTATCTAAATATGCAATTTTATCCCCATCAAAAATTGGGAAATCTTTTCTTATTTCATAATTTGTCATATTTCATCTACTCTCTTCATAATTAAACTTTGGCAATTGTCATTTGGAATATCCTTTATTATGCTGCTAAAGTTAGCTTTTACTATAAGTTTCTTAGCCGCTTCATATGGAATTCCTTTAGTCATAATATAAAATAATTTTTTCTCATCAATCTTACCAGTAGAAACTCCATGAGCTCCTTCTACATCTTCTTCATGGCATAAAAGTACAGGAAGTGATCTTGAAATTGCTTTATCACTTATAAGTGTACAATTCTCATTTTCTTTTCCAATTGATTTAGTGCATCCTTCTTTAAAATCTATAAAGCCTTTAAAGTGTTTTTGAGCATTATCATTTAAAGCTCCTTGTACTCTTACATTACATTTAGACTTTTGGCCAAATTGTTCTATTAAATAATTAATATCAATTAATTCATCTTTATTTCCAAGATATATTGTATCAACATTGTTCTCTGTACAGAATCCAGATTGAATTGAATGATAATTAGAAACTCTATTCTTTCCACCAAATTCAACTAATGAATGTTTTAATTTGCTATTATCTTCTAATTCATTTTCAATAGCTATAAATGAATTAGAGTCATAGTCTAACATATTAGAAATTGTAATATGTGCATTTGCATATTCGTGAACCTTTACTTTTTGTTTTAAAAAGTGAAAACCTGTTCCTTCATATACAAACAACAATTTTACTTTTGAATTCTTTCCAACATCTATTATTACATTATCAATTAGAGTATTTGATTCAAGTTTAAATAAAAGTCTAATTGTATCTTTTATTACTTTTCCTTCTGGAATATTTATATAAATATTTTTATTTGATTTAATTTCTAATCCTATTCTATTATCTAATACCATAGAATCATCATTAATCTCTATTGGTAAATCTTTATTATCTTCAATTGACATTTTGTCGAATTTTGTCGTTTTTGGAAGTTTAAAGTTTAAAGTAATATCATTAATTCCAAAATTATTTGCTGTTCTAACAGGAGTAGGATTTAATACATATTTCATTATCCAATTGCTCCTTTCAATTCAAGATTAATTAAGTTATTCATTTCTACTGCATATTCTAAAGGAAGTGCTTTTGAGATTGGATCTGCAAATCCTCTTACTATCATGGCTTTAGCTTCCTCTTCTGATATTCCTCTTGTCATTAGATAAAATATAGCTTCATCTGATATTTTTCCTATTGTTGCTTCATGAGAAAACTCTACATCATCAGTTTCTATTTCTGAAACAGGAATAGTATCACTTCTAGATATGCTATCAAGCATTAAACTTTCACAAGATATTGTTACTTTAGAATTTTTAGCATTTGGTCTTATTCTTTCAACACTTCTAAATGTACATATACCCCCAGACTTAGAAATTGATTTAGAATTAATAACGCTTGATGTATTTGGGCTATTATGTACAATCTTAAGTCCTGTATCTAAATTTTGTCCTTCACCTGCAAAGCTAATTCCTGTAAACTCACATTTTGCTCCATCACCATTTAATATACTCATAGGATAAAGCATAGATATTTTAGAGCCAAATGAGCCAGTAACCCATTCAATTTTTCCATTAGCTCCAACAATTACTTTCTTAGTATTAAGATTTAACATATTTTTAGACCAATTCTCTATTGTTGAATATCTTAAAAAAGCATTATCTTTAACAAAAAGCTCTACACATCCTGCATGTAAGTTTATTTCATTATATTTAGGGGCACTACATCCTTCTATAAATTGAAGAGATGCTCCTTCATCTACAATAATTAAAGTATGTTCAAATTGTCCTGCTCCTGGTGCATTTAATCTAAAATAACTTTGAAGTGGAATGTCTACTTTTACACCTTTTGGTACATAAACAAATGATCCACCAGAGAATACAGCATAATGAAGTGCAGCAAATTTATGATCAGTCATTGGTTCACATTTCATAAAATACTTTTTTACCATATCTGGATATTTTTTTACTGCATCATCAAAATCAGTATATATTACACCTTGTTTTACTAGTTCATCTTTTATACTATGATAAACTATCTCACTATCATATTGTGCTCCAACACCAGCAAGAGAAGTTTTTTCTGCTTCTGGTATTCCTAATTTATCAAATGTATCTTTTATATCTTCTGGAACATCATCCCAAGACTTTTTCATATATACTTTAGGCTTTACATATGTAGCAATTTTAGACATATCAAGCTCTGATAAATCAGGTCCCCATGTTGGCATACTAAGTTTATCAAAAGTTTCTAGAGCTTTAAGTCTTATTTCTAGCATCCATTCAGGTTCATTTTTCTGCTTAGAAATTTCTTTGATTATCTCAGGTGTAAGTCCTATTGTTTCATATGAATAATCATTCTTTTTCTTAAAATTATAAATGTTTTCATTTATATCATTAACTTCGGTTTTTTCTTTCATCTAGTCTCCTAAATAATTACTATATCCTTCTTTTTCTATCTTCTTTGCAAGAGTTCCATCACCTGTATAAACTATTTTTCCATCTACTAATACATGTACATAATCTACATGTAATTGTTCTAATATTTTAGTTCCATGTGTAATTATTAAAACTGCATTTTCTTTGTTCTTAAACATATTTATACCATCTGAAACAGTTCTTATTGCATCAACATCAAGTCCTGAATCAGTTTCATCTAGTATTGCAAGTTTAGGATTTAATGTAAGCATTTGCAATATTTCATTTTTCTTCTTTTCGCCACCAGAAAAACCTACATTTAGGTCACGATTAGAATAAGTTGGCTTCATATGTAGCTTTTCCATGTTCTCTTCTAATTCTCTTTTAAATGCAAATACTTTAATTGGTTCACCTGTTACATTAGCTTTAGCTGTTTTTAAAAAGTTAGTAACAGATATTCCTGGAACTTCTGCTGGAGTTTGAAAAGACATAAAGATTCCTTTTTTTGCTCTTTCAGCTGTCTTTAATTCATTAATGTTTTCACCATTAAAAATTATATCTCCACTTATTAATTTATATTCAGGATTATTAAAGATAACATTAGCTAAGGTTGATTTTCCTGCTCCATTAGGTCCCATTATTACATGAATTTCTCCTTTTTTTATCTTAAGGTTAAGACCTTTTAATATCTCTTTTTCACCTGCATTTGCATAAACATTTTTAATATTTAATAATTCCATTTAAGTCCTCTAAATTAATATATATTTGTTATTTGTTAGAG
>DGSM01000041.1:6476-21891 GCA_002393975.1 Clostridiales bacterium UBA4362 | reverse complement strand
TTGGTGATGAAGTTGAATGGCATATAATTGGTTCTGATAATTGGTATAAATCTAAGATAGTAGGATTAAATAGGGATCCACAATCTCAACAATTTAATTGCAGTAAAGAATTTTTTAATACATTAAATGAAGAATATAAACCAGATAGTGTATATACTAATAATGATTTAAGCAATATTAAAGATATTGCCGGAGTTAATACTATTCAAACTAAAAAGAATTTAGAAGATGGTATGAATAGTATGCTAAATATGATGTATTCATTAATATTTGTCCTTATAGCTGTTTCTGTTATATTAGCAGTTGTAATAATCTATAATTTAGGAACTTTATCTTTTAGTGAAAAAGAATATCAATTTGCTACACTAAAGGTTCTAGGCTATAAGTACAAGCAAATAAAGAAAATATTTATTAAACAAAATATATGGATTGGAATCTTTGCTATTATTATTGCTTTACCACTAGGAAATTTTATGACTGATTATATTTTCAAAAATGCTATTGGCGATACGTATGACTTTGAAGCTATGATTAAACCTATAACATTTATATTATCAAGTATTGGTACCTTTATAGTTGTCTATATTGTAAATCAATTCTTAGCAAGAAAGATAAAGAAAATTGATATGGTTTCTAGCTTAAAAGGAAATGAATAGACGATGAAGAGATAGCAAATAGAAATAAAACAAAAACAAAAAAACAATAAATAAATAATAAATAATAAATGTTAAAAGACACTCACTTATAAGTAAGTGTCTTTTAATTATTTTTTAATGCTATTCTTTTAAAAGAAGGTTTGATGTGCTATAATCACTTCGAGGATATAGATATGAAAAAAGTATTAATTATTGGAGCCGGACCTGCAGGGCTTACAGCTGCTTATGAATTACTTGATAAATCAAAAGATTATGAAGTAATAGTATTTGAAGAAAGTGATTGTTTTGGAGGAATATCTAGAACAGTTAATTATAAAGGTAATAGGATGGACATGGGAGGCCATCGTTTTTTCTCGAAGGTTCCAGAAGTAAATGATTGGTGGGAAAAAATGCTTCCAACTCAAGGAGCGCTACCTTATGATGATGTTGTCTTAAATAGAACATCTACAATAAAACCTGGAGGACCTGATCCTGAAAAAAAGGATAGGGTTATGCTTAAAAGAAATAGAATTTCTAGAATTTTCTTTAATTCTAAATTTTTTGATTATCCAGTTTCACTTAAATTTGATACTATTAAGAATATGGGTTTTGGTACAACAATAGTAGTAGGATTTAGTTATTTAAAAACTCTTATTCATAAAAGAGAAGAAAAATCATTAGAAGATTTTTATATTAATAGATTCGGCAAGAAACTTTATTCTATGTTCTTTGAAAACTATACAGAAAATCTATGGGGAAGACATCCTAGTGAAATATCTCCTGAATGGGGAGCTCAACGTGTAAAAGGACTTTCAATTAAAGCTGTTTTAAAAGATATATTTGGAAGAATTTTTAAGAAGAAGAATCGTAAAGTTGAAACATCTTTGATAGAGGAATTTTCTTATCCAAAATTTGGACCTGGACAATTATGGGATTTAACTGCATCTGAGGTTGAGAAAAAGGGTGGAAAGATAATTAAAAATGCAAAAGTTATAAACATAATAAAAGACAAAAATAATAAAGTAACAGGTCTTGTTTATGAACAAAAGGGAAAGAAGATAACTGAAAAAGGCGACTATATAATTTCTTCTATGCCAGTTAAAGATTTGGTAATGGGAATGAATGATGTTCCAAAAGAATTTGAAGAAATTGCTGAAGGCTTACCTTATCGTGAATATATGACTGTTGGAGTTTTAGTACCACATTTAAAACTTAAGAATAAAACTAAAGTTAAAACAATAGGAAATATAGTACCAGATAATTGGGTATACGTTCATGATAGAAATGTAAAAATGGGAAGATTTCAAATTTTCAATAACTGGTCACCATATATGGTTAAAGATATTGAAAATAGTGTATGGATTGGACTTGAATATTTCTGTAATGAAGGCGATGAGATGTGGAATATGAAAGATAAAGACTTTGCTCAAATGGGAATAAAAGAAATGGTTACCATTGGACTAATAGAAAGTGAAGATGAAGTAATAGATTCTCATGTTGAAAGAGTAAAGAAAGCTTATCCAGCATATTTTGATACATATGAACATATGGATGAACTAAGAGAGTATTTAAATAGTATTCCTAACTTATATTGTGTAGGACGTAATGGCCAACATAGATATAATAATATTGATCATAGTATGTGTACATCTTTTGAAACTGTAAAGAATATTCTTTCTGGAGAGACAAATAAAGATAATATATGGAATGTAAATACTGAAAAAGAATATCATGAAGAAAAACAGGAAAATTAAATGAAGGAATTTTTTGAATTATTAAAAAAATTTGATCTTAAAGGAATATTTATTACGCCTACTAAAAATGGCTTTTTGCAATTTTTTAGATATGTTTTTGTTGGAGGAATTGCTACAATTGTTGATTGGGGAGTATTGTTTGTTTTAACTGACTTTGCTCAAATATATCATTTAATATCTGCAATTATTTCATTTATAGCAGGACTAGTAGTAAACTTTATTTTATCTAAACTTCTAGTCTTTAAAGCATCAAAAGCAAGAGTAAATGCATTTATGGAATTTGTTAGCTACGCAATTATAGGAGTTATTGGTTTAGGAATAACAGAATTAATAATGTTTTTACTAACAGATAAATGGACACTTCATTATATGATTTCTAAAGTTATTGCAACTATAGTGGTATTAGCTTGGAATTATATAGCTAGAAAGAAAATTATCTATAAAAAAGATATTAAAGAAAATTTAAATGAAGAACAAATTGAAGAAAATAAATAAAAATATTATAGAAGATAATAGCTAAAAAATAGAGGTAGATTGCCTTTTTCCTTAACAAGTGTTATAATATTTAGGCTATGTTCATAGAAACCTTCTATGTTTACATGCTATAGCCCATAGACAGCAAGATAAACAAGTGTTAAAGGAGGGAATTACGATGTTGGTGAGTTCGGTTTTGGGAATAATTGCTTTTATAGCCATTGCTTCCGCTTTGACATCATTAATCTTCGGATATGATGATTCAATGCAGTATGACTGGCACACTGAGCGTTTGGTGTTTATACCTGACAAGCATGATCTGCTACTTGAGATGATGATCAAAAGTAGATAAGATTAAGTCGTAATTTTAGTTTTGAACAACATGACATGCTGCTCACACATTCGTGTGGGTGGCATTTTATTTTTGGTTATGATATATATTAATCATTAAAAGACAATAAAAATAATAAAGAAACAAGGACAAGAAAAGAAATGTATCAAATGATCTAAAAAAGGAGAGATTATTATGAAAAAAGGTATTGTAATTTGTTTGCTTATTGCGATAATTATTGTTGCAGTTATAATTGTTGTGAATAACAACAAAGATGATGTAGTTTATGTAACTGATAATGAATATCTTTATGATGTAGCAATTGATTATTTAAAAGAAGAATATACAGAAGAAGACAAAGAGAATAAAGATAAAGATGACTTTCAAATCTTCTTTGATTATGAAGGCTTTGGAATTACTGTTGATGAAAATATTAAATATGCATACATGTGGATAGTTGAAGAGTCTTATTACATAGAAGATGGAGAAGTAAAATCAGGATCTGGTTCTTCTATGCCATATAAAATTAAATTTGTTGATGATGTAGTAGTTGACTTTGAAACAGCTAAAGATGGTGCAGAATATGATACTTCAATAAAAGAAATGTTTCCAGAGGATGTGGCAGATAAAATTTTAACTTATAATTTAAGTGATGAAGAAATAAAAACAAAAGTAGATGAACATTATGCTTATTTAAATGAAGAAAGGGAAAAATAATGGAATATAGAAGATTCAATAATCAAATTGTTGCAAGAATTGATAGAGGAGAAGAGATATTAGACAAGATAAAAGAAATTGCATTAAAAGAAAATATTAAACTTGCAAGTGTTACTGCTTTAGGAGCAACAAATGATTTTACTGTTGGTGTTTTTAAAGTAGATGAAAAGAAATACTATTCAAATGAATTTAAAGGTAATTTTGAAATAGTTTCATTAACAGGCACTATTAATACTATGAATGATGAGTTTTATACTCATATTCACATGAGTGCGGGTAATGATAAAGGTGAAGTTTTTGGAGGACATTTAAATAGAGCTATTGTTAGTGCAACTTGTGAAATGGTTATTACTATTATAGATGGAAAAGTGGACAGATATTTTGATGAAGATGTAGGATTAAATCTTTTTAAATTTGAATAACAGGAGAAACTATGAAGAAAATAACCAAAATTATTATAGCAATATTAGTTGTAATTATTATAATTGCTTTATTATTTGTGGGATGGAATAAGTTTCAAGAGTACATGTTTTTTCATCCATGGAATGATCATGATTCATATAAGAAATTACAAGAAATTGAAGAGTTTAAAGAAATCAAGATAAAAAATAATGAAGTTGATTTATCGGGGTGGTTTTGGAATATTCAAGGAAAAGATAATGCTCCTCTAGTAATATTTTTTACTGGTAATGCTCAAAACTCTTCTAATACTCTTTACAATTTTTACTTATCAGATAATATGAAAGAATTATTTGGAAATTATAACTTAATGATAGTTGATTATCCTGGATATGGTATTAGTAAAGGAAAACCATCCGATGATAGTATGTTTGTAGCTTCAAGTTATGTTTTTAATTATGCTACTCAAATGAATGAAGTTGATAAAGATAAAATTGTTATAATGGGTTATAGCATAGGAACAGGAGTTGCTACTTATTGTGCAAGTATAAAGGATGCTAAAGGGTTAATATTAGTTGCTCCATATGATAAAGCATTAAGCTTATACAATGATGCCGTAGATAGTTTCCATGGCTCTATAAAAAGTTTAGCTAAATATAGTTTTGATTCAGCTACTTATGCTGAAAGTGTAATTGAGCCAACTTTAATTTTTACATCAAAAGATGATGAAGTTATAAATTATAGTCATTCTTTGGACCTAGCAGGACATTTTTCTGAGTTAAAAGAAATTGTTTTGCTTGAGGGAATAAAGCATAATGATTATTTCAATGAAGCAAAAGTACTAGAAAAAATAAAGAGCTTTTTAAATGATTTGACATAAAATGGTAAATATGATATAATAATTGATACAGGTTATTTATTGTAGCGCTGAACTAATATTTAGTGAGGGGCGACAATAGCCTCCATAAATATTAGACAGTTGCTTTTTTTATGGAGGACTAGCATGGAAAGAAAAGTTGTTAAAAGTTGTGACTACAGTGCCGAAGTGGCAGCCAAAGTATTTCAGATGTTGAACTATGGTAAAGTTTTCATCGAAAAGGGAGGCTATCCCAGAATCACGATTATCACAGATTCATCTCCGTATGATCTGACATATCCTGAAGGCTGGTACTATGGCAAAGGCTGTTTCAGAAACAAGCATGAATCCACGACCGGCGCCTACAGTGAGGTTCCCATGAAGAAAAAGAATGGAACTTACTGGGAGGACATTGCAACTACTTGCAACAGATAATCTTTAACAAAACTAAATAACATGCCGAGAAAGGAGACCACGTGTCTCCTTTTTTGGTGGTTAAAAAATTTATTGATAAAAGTTTAAAAAATAGAAAAAATATTCTTGACACTATTTTTAAAATAAAGTATAATAAGTAAGTGCTACGGAAATTGTAGATGCGCCTTTAGCTCAGTTGGTCAGAGCAACCGGCTCATAACCGGTCGGTCCAAGGTTCGAATCCTTGAAGGCGCACCACCAAATTTTTATTTTAAATAAGTTATTATAATTATTTGATGTATCTAAATTTCCTTTTATAGCATATGGGCAGGTGGCTGAGCGGCTAAAAGCGGCAGACTGTAAATCTGTTCTCGAGAGGGTACGATGGTTCGAATCCATCCCTGCCCACCAAAGATAGGCTTTATAGCCTATTTTTTTTGTTTTTAATACAAGTATTATTTGAAAAAAATGGAAATCTATAGTATAATATTTATACGTCAATTTATTTGACTACACTGTGTTGGGCAGTGTCATGCAATGGTGACCTACATAATATCTATGGAGGAATGCTTATGAAGAAGAAAAGAAACGATAGGGAAAACATAAACTATCTTTATGGTTTCCTTGGAAGCACCGTTGTTGAAGGATACCTTCGGGCATGTGAGAACTTCGATCACGCGAATTTGTCTGAAGAAGACATGAGTACCTACGAAACGGTTAAGAGACATCTGGTTGCGATGCAGAAGTATGGAGACAATCGCTGGTGGTGCAGTGAAGATAGTAATGCTATTGGATACTACCAGTTGAGAGAACCGGTTTCACTCGTTCCTTATTCTGTATTTGTTGCTTCGCTCGAGAAGATGGTCGGACATGAGGTTGATCCATTTGAACTCGTAGTAAATGAAGAATACCTCATTGAAGAGACTGAAAAAGCTTATGGCAGCAAGAGGAAAAAACGGAAGACACTTCGAGAAGCCATTGCAAAGCTTGCCAACAGCACAATGCCTTAATAAAGTGAGTTGATAAATCTCATTAAAGGCAAGGAAGGGCCGCTTGTTAATACAAGCGGTCTTTCTTATGCTTAAAAGTACATAAGATATTTACTATTTTGATATGTTTTTAATAAAATTAAAATTGGATTATAAAATATTAAATGATATAATTATGAGGAATAAGATTTAATAATAATTAATTATTTATGATTAATATACAAATAATTTTGCTAAAGGAAGAATAGTATAGATGAAAGAAAACAAAATCATTATAATAACAGCAATTTTTAATTTTATAGTAGCACTTTTAAAATTTGTTTCTGGTCTAGTATTTTCATTTTCAACATTAATTGCTGATTCAATTCAATCTTTTATTGATTTTTTTACTGACATTATTAGTATATTTGCCAATAAAGTTGGAAAAAGAAGAGCTAATAAAACTTATCCATTTGGATATGGACAAGTATACTATTTAGCAAACTTACTAACTGGAGCTTTGCTATTTTTAATAGGAATCTTTATTTTTTATCAATTCTTATTTTTTGAAGGTACTTTTAAACCAAATATTTTAATTGCTATAGTACTAATTGTTGTACTTATATTAAAATCTATTGTAGTTGGATTATTACAACATTTTGGTAAAAAATATAAAAGTGAATTAATGATAGAGGCATCAAAAGAGTCAAGAGCAGACTTCATTTCAACATGCGTTGTTTTAGGAGTATTAGCAATTTCATTATTGGAAAAGTATATTCCAGACTTTATTAATGTAGATAAAATTGGAAGTTTAGGAATGTCTATATATGTATTCTATACATCTATAAAAATGATTGTAGCAAACATTAGAGGAATGCTAACAAATGATGAAGAAAATAATGAAATTAAAGATGAGATAGAAAAAGAATTAAAAGGTTTTAAAGATATAGAATTAAAAAATGTTAAAGTTATAAAGATGTCAACATATTATAGTGTATTTTTACAAGTAAAAGTAAATGAAGATATAACAATAAAAAGATACTTAAAGCTTGAGAAAAAACTAAAAACTCAATTGAAGAAAACAAATAAGTTGATAAGATTTATAGATATTGAACTAGAGGAAAATAGATAAATTTATGGATTATAATAAACAATTAAGTCAAACTATTCTTAAAAAATTAATAGATATTAATAATGGCGATTTTGATAGCTACTATCAATATGATGAAAAATATGAATTAGCAACTCTTTTGGCCTTTTTTGCTTTATTTGAAGAAAGAATCGTTACAATAGATAAAGACGATTATCTTATTGTAACTAGATATAGTACTCCCTTATCACACAATTCAATTGATCATCTTTTTAACTTTTCAAATTCAATCACATATATAGACAAAGAACCTAATGGAGATAAATTATGGTTTCTTGCGACTTTAAGAAATTCATTGTTACATAATGGCATAGACAACATAAACTTTAAAAATAGAACTATAGAAATATCCGATACCCATTTTTTAAATCACCTACATTGTATAGTTCCTTTTGAATTTTTTTCGCATTTCATCAGTTGTAATTTTCAACAAGAATATAGATTTCATAAGAGATTAGATAGAATTTTTAATTTTTCAGAATACTTATATGTAAATGAATATATAGAGCAAAATGGTATTACTAAACTATCTAGAGACGATATACAAAAATGTATAGAACTAATCAGACCTACTATTATTAAAATCAAAGATTCAACAGATAGTACTGTTGAAGATATTGATAACCACTTGGCTGATACTGTGTTAAAGACAATGGATGAGGTTACTCGATATCATTTTCCTAAAAATTATGAACATAAGGCTGTAAAATCATATTATGACACAAGTCTTTTTATTTATGTAGAAGACTGGATAAAGGATTGCTTAAATGAGAGTGAGTATAAAGATGTTTTTTCTAGAATAAAGGAAAAACTTTTAAAAAAAGGGGTTAGCGAATATAAGGTTAATAAACTAGCCGACGAACTAATTAGAGAGTATGTAATTAATGTAATTATAAAAAAAGATAAATTCAAGGCACAATTGGATTTTGAGAATACACCTGAAGTTACTGTTTCTGCCGATGATTTATTCTCTAATAGTAAAATCTTAGATTCAGATACTACTTTAGATGAACAAATAGAATTATTAAGAGCTTTTTCTGATGAGAAAATAAGAAATGCAAAATTGGATTCGTTTAGATTTATATCAATGCTACATGAAGACTATAATTATTATAGAACTTTTAATAAAACAGTTTTAAAATATATTTCTCCAAAAGAATTAAAAACATATATGGATACAAAATCTAAATCTAAAAAAGCAGAAATAAGTAGAAAATTTTATTCTAGAATAGAATCTTCATATAGAAAAGATATGAAGAATTTGAGTTATTCTTATGAAATATACAATGATATAGTAAATAGACAAAATAAGGATTTTTATCAAGAAGATATAGAAACTTATAACGAAATTTTTGATAATCTTGAATTTGCTATAATTAATTCTGAAAATGATAATGATGGAGTTCAATTTCATAAAGATTATAATTGGTTTATAGAAAAGTATTCTAAGAAAATAATTGAAACTAAAAGAGAAGCTTTGTCAGATGAGACTAGAAATGTTAAAAATTATAAATCTTCATTAAGTGGTTTCGAAGGCTATTATGATAGTTTTAACCATAATAAAACTACATTTGCTTTAGCTCTTTTATATATAATGGGAATTAATTTATATGTTTTAAATAAAGAAAGCGTTTTTGATAAGAAAATTGATTATACAACATATGGAAAACTCAATGACTTTAATGCTTATACAAAAATAGCAGATAATAGATACCAAGGTTTAATTAGCAATGCTATAAGTTTAGGAAAAACAATAAAAAAGAAAGAGAAAGAGTATGCTAAATATTTTCATAACAATAATATTCCAGAATCAAAAAAAGAGGCTATTCTTAGGAGATTAAGAAATGAATTAAATGCTCTTCGCGAAGAACAAGGAAAACTCAAAAAACAAATTCTAAGCAGCAAAGTAAAAACTATTGATGGAGTAGATTTAAGAACTGAAGATAATAATAGTGAGAAAGCAAGAATTATACGTAATTGTTTAGCACATAGTGGAAGGACAAATATTAGACGAGAAGATTCTGGTAAATTAATAGTTAAAATGTATGACTATAATGAGGATGGAAATGTAAGTGGCTATATAGAAGCTCCTATGGAAAAGGTTATTGAATTTATTAATAGCGAAGTACACTTAAAAAGTTTAGAGGAAAAGGACTTTGATGATTAATAAAAACAAAATGTAGTTTATTTTTAGCTATAGTCTTTGGAGGATAATGATAATATGAACATTCTTATAGGGTTATTGATTCCTTTTTTAGGAACTACTTTAGGTTCTAGTATGGTTTTTCTAATGAAAAATAAAATGAATGAAAAGGTAGAAAAGATACTATTAGTATTTGCATCTGGAGTAATGGTATCTGCTTCTATTTGGTCTTTATTAGTTCCATCTATAGATATGGCAAGAAATCAAGGAATAATTGCTTGGATTCCAGCAACGATTGGATTTATTATAATGATGATATTAGATGTTGCTTTAGGATAGATAAGATAAAAGGAGAATATAATATAAAAAATACCAATGTGTATTTCTAAATTTCTTTAGATAAGTTGAAAAATCTAGTGATTCATGCTATAATATTAAACAGACACTTTTAGTGTTGCACTGTAGCTCGTAAACCCTGTATTTGATAGGAGGTCATTATGATCACTACAACTAACAAGCGGCCTAGTGGACCATTCTTCTCTACGGAGGAGGAAACAGCTCGTGGCAATGTGCGCATCGAAGCAGACATGTACATTGAAGAAAACATACTCGAGTTCATTCGTATGCTCATGAATGGCAATGACTCGGCGCGTGACATGTCAATCAAGCTGTTGGCTCTTACAAAGCCGCACGGGATTAAGACGACTCAGATCGTCAAGAGCGGTGAGAACTGGGTGATTACATTCAGCCAGAAAGAAGAATGAGAACTTAGTTAATAAGTTCTCAGGGGAGCGTGGAGCGAGGAGAAATCCTAACTCCACGCTCTTTCTTTTTGTTTATTTTGGATTCTATTGTTTAAAATTAAAATATGAAAAATTTTTTACAATTTATTTATTTTTTAAATACATATATAGCTAATTATTTATATATTGATATTTTTTCATGTATCATATTTTTGATATAAAAATGGAGAAGAAAATGAAAAAGTATTTTAAAATTTTAATTTCAATATTGATCATTATTTTGTTAGTTACATCAAGTTCATTTGCAAATACAAAATCTTTTATAATAGTAGATGCATCTGATAAAGCTGAAAATTACTCATTTAATGATAACAAAGGAGTATTAACTCAAAGAATAATTGATATAGACAATGAGAATCATGAGATTACAGTTGAAACTACTGTAAAAAACACTGATGAAGAGAAAAAAGAAAATGAAGTCATTTTTGTTATAGATGGTTCATTAAGTACAGCATATACATCAAATCATGAGGATTTATATTATGATAGATATTTAGAATTATCTAAAAATATCGCAAAAGCATATATAGAAAAAGATGAAAACGTTAAAGTAGGTGCAGTTTTTGCATATGGAAGAAAATATGATTTTGATTATGATAAGATGCAAAATTGTGATACACCAGAGCCTGAGTTTTATGATGTTGAAATAGTACCAGAACTTAAACTACCAGTTGAAATTGAGCCAAGAGTTGCTACTGCTCCAACTAATAACATAGATAGCTTTAATGAAGCTATTGATAATATGAAAAATGTTCCTAATGAATTTGGATTTTCATGGCATACTAAAGTTTTAACAAACTTACAAGCAGGAATACAAAAGGCAGAACAATCTTTTTCAGATAATGCAAAAAATAAAACAATAATTATCATTTCTGATGGAATAATTACAGAAGATGCTGATGAGAATTACTTTGGACCAGCGGAGTATCCATTTTATAATTACTATAATAGTGATTTATGGGAAGAAAAAGATTTAAGAGAATCAGAAACTCAAGTAGTATATTCAAACCAAATGACATATAGTGACATAGATTACATTCAATCATTAATATACAATAACACAATTAAAGAGATTAACTCTTTAGAAGATAAAGGCATAAACGTAGAAAACATTGTTTGTGGTTATGATAATGATGAAGATGTATTTGAAGACGAATATGATGATTTGGATGACTGGGATGACTTGGAAGATACTGATCCACTTTATACATATTCAAATCTTTTAGACTTTTCGAATGTAGAATCTTATGATTTTAATAAATATGAAAACATGCAATCAATAATAGATTCTATAATTAACAACTATAATTCATCATCAACTGGCACTAGCAAAAGAAAATTAGATTTAACGATCGCTTTAAGTGAAGAGTTATTAGCAAATTATGAATTAATTGAAGTTGGAACACCTACCTTGGGAACAGCTGCTAGTAATGAAAACAAAGATTCTATAATTTGGAATATTGAAGACTTGCCAAATGACGAAGTAAAATCTTTAATATTTAAATTAAAACTAAAAGATGATCATAATAAAGAAACAGCAAAAGAAATAACTAAAATTAGTAAAAAAATAACTGCAGTATTAGATTATAATGTAGATGAAATAGTTCCAAACCCAGCTATAAGAATAGAAGAAGTTCCAGAAGAGACACCTGTTGAAGAAACAGAGAAAAAAGAAGAAAGCCCTAAAGCAAGTAACCCTAAAACTGGAGACATTATAAAAAAGGATATTTCTATATTTGCTATTGGATTAGGAATATTTGCTTTTAGTACAATTGTTATAAAATATGGAACTAAGAAAAAGAATGTAATTTTCTAATATTTTAAGAAAGTATAAAAATAAAAAATAAAACAATACAATATAGTATAATATAAAGATAATAAAGATAAAAAATAATAGTCATGTTTTCATGACTATTATTTCTTTATAAATATTGAAAGATGCACAAAAAGATGCTAGAATTAAAGAGTATACACTATTATAAATAACAAATATCAAGGAGATATAAGATTATGAATAAAGTTCAAATCTTTCAATTTATACTAAAGATATTAATTCCAATAATAGTATTATTAATAGTTAGATATATAACCAATGAACTAAATCCTGTAAAAAAGAGTGACAATATTATAAAGATGATGGCATATATAGTAATAATTGGCTTTTTAGCTTTTATTGAGTTATCATTATTTTTAGTTTAACTATAAAAATGTTTTTAATTAAACATAGAAACACTATCAACTTGAATAATTTGAGTTTATATGGTAAAATAAAAAACATAGAGGAAATTAAAATGAATAAAGAAATACTAACTTTTAATTTTATACATCATAGGTAGGAGCACTTGATTCCACGTTTTTAAGTAGGAGCAAGTGCTAATAAGCATGTAAATTGCTCCTACCAATAGATGTAAGTTAGTATTAAAGATAGATACGAAGTTTAGCTATTAGTAGGAAATCTACTAATAGCTTTTTTGTATCTATTTTTTTATTTGTTTTGTTTTCTCTTAAATGAATGTAATAAAGAATAATAGGAGGATGATATGGGAAATACAATTAATGAAAATGTACCATACGAAGATTTTAAAAGAGTTTATAAAGTATTTGGTGAAAAACCATATGAGGAAAAATACACCGAAGAAGATTTTAGAGAAATATATGATGAATATGTTTCTAAAGGAAAAATATTTGGAGCATATGTACAAGATAAACTTGTTGGAATTATTGCAGTCACATATGGAGCAAAAGAAACTCAACCAGTGAGATTTGATGGTAAAAAGGTATTATATTTATCTGATGTAGCTGTTGATTCAGAATTTAGAAAAAGAGGATTAGGAACTAGACTTATGGCTTATGTAATAGCTACAGGAAAACAAGAAAAGTTTAATAATATTTATATGAGAACTTTGAAAGAAGGATCTATGAGTGCATCAATTGCTAAAAAATTAGGATTTAGTCTTATTGAAGGAGTAGAACAAGATGTTACAACTGAAAGTATATATGGAACTTCTCAAACTAAAAAGAATATCTTTTTACAAATTGATTTAGACTCATTAGATAGAAAAGGACTAAAAGAAATATTAAGCAAAGCAAAAAATACAACAACAGATCCTGATTTAGATAAGTTTTTAGAAAAAGATGAAATGGAAGAAAGAGAGGAACTCTAATATGAGTGAAGTAGACTTTTTAGAGAAGCTAGTATCCTTTAATACTATTAATGATAAAGAGAATAAAAAGATAATAGATTATATAGAAAAGCTTTGTTTAAACAATGGTTTCAAAACTCTATATAAAGACAAAATACTAGTTTTATCTAATAGTAATAAAAAAGACTTAAATGATGTTGGTGTAGGATTTGTAGGACATACTGATACTGTTATAGCTAGTGAATGGGATTATGATCCTTTTAAACTTACAAGAAAAGGAAATAAACTAATTGGTCTTGGTACTTGTGATATGAAAGGCGGAATTAGTTGTATATTAGAAGCAATTAGTAAAATTGATTTTAGCAAGCTAAAAAAGAAGATGATACTTATTTTTACATATGATGAAGAAATAAGTTTTAATGGTATTAAAGACTTTTTAAAGCTAAATATAAAAGTCCCAAATAGACTAATAATAGGAGAGCCAACTAATAATGATTACTTTTTAGGAAGTAAAGGTTTACAAGAATATAAAGTAACTTTTAAAGGAAAGAGCTATCACTCTTCAACACCTTTTAAAGGGAAGAATGCAATATTAGATGCTATTAGATTTATAGAAAAAATAAATGATTTTTATAATAATGAAATAAGAAATGATTTAGATAAGGACTTTGATGTACCATATACTACTTTTAATATTGGAACAATTAATGGAGGACAAGCTATTAATATGGTAGCAGATAGTTGTGAAATTAAATTTGATTTTAGGACTATTCCTCAAAATGAAGAGAAAATTAGTAAATTTGTTAAAGATACTATTAAAAAGTTTGATGTTGACTTTGAGATAATAAATCAAATTAAAGCATATAAGAGCGTAAGTCAATTAATTAATGATTTCAAAATAGCACCTTTTATAACTGAAGCGAGTTTCTTAGAAGGAGAAAGAATAATTCTAGGACCAGGTCCAATGAACCCACATGAGAAAAATGAATATGTTGAAATAGAGTCTTTAAAGAAATGTACTGAGCAATATATTGATATTATTAATAAGAGTTGTATGTAATCATCTAAAGGTTATTGATTTTAATAATTCTTCATTATAAAATATAGAAAAAATAAATAAAGGAGCAAAGCATTATGAACGAAACATTAAGATCTTTAGAAGAGAGAAGAAGTTGCAGAAAATTTAAACCAGATATGATAACAGAGGAAGAACTAAATGCTGTTTTAAAAGCAGGTACATTTGCTCCTACTGGAAAGGGATTGCAAGCTCCTATAATAATTGCTGTTACAAATAAAGAGATGAGAGATAAAATAGCAGAAGAAAATAGAAAGATAGGAGGATGGCCTGAAGGGTTTGACCCATTTTATGGAGCCCCTGTTATTCTAATAGTACTAGCAAAGAAGGAAGTATTTACTCATGTCTATGATGGTAGCTTAGTAATGGGTAACCTTCTTAATGCTGCTGAAAGTTTGGGCTTAGGTAGCATATGGATTCATAGGGCTAAAGAAGAATTTGAATCTGACTTTGGTAAAGGTATTTTAAAAGATTTAGGGATTGAAGAAGAATATGAAGGAATAGGTCATTGTGCTCTAGGTTATATATATGGTGAAAAGAATAAGCCAGCTCC
>DGSM01000041.1:0-6366 GCA_002393975.1 Clostridiales bacterium UBA4362 | reverse complement strand
ATTATGAATTTTAAATTATTTATTCAAGCAATAGTAAAGTTTTTTGCAGGAGTGATTATAGTAGGAGCATTCTTATTTGTATCAGCAAATACATTTAAGTATTGGAACGCTTGGCTATTATTAGGACTATTATTTATACCAATGTTTATAGCGGGTATAGTTCTTATGATTAAAAATCCGGAGCTATTAAAGAAAAGATTGAATAGCAAAGAAACAGAAATGGAACAAAAGCTAGTGTTGATGCTAAGTGGTTTAATGTTTATTTTAGGATTTTTAGTTGCAGGATTAAACTTTAGATATAAGTGGATAGAAGTTCCAAATTGGGTTGTGATAGTTGGTTCAGTTCTATTTATAATAGCATATATATTATATGCTGAAGTTATGAGGGAAAACACATATTTATCACGTACTATTGAAGTACAAGAAGATCAAAAAGTAATAGATACTGGAATGTACAAAATAGTAAGACATCCAATGTATATGGTTACATTATTACTATTTTTATCTATTCCGCTTATTTTAGGATCATTAATTTCATTAGTGATATTTCTAATGTATCCTATAATAATTGCAATTAGAATAAAGAACGAAGAAAAAGTTTTAGAAAGAGATTTGAAAGGATATAAAGAATATAAAGAAAAAGTAAAACATAGACTTATTCCATTTATTTGGTAGAAAAATAAATAAAACATAAGAGACATAGGAGAGAAAAAATGGAAAAGAAAATAACATATGTTACTGGTAACTGGGCTAAGATTGCCAGTGCTAGAAAAGCTTTAGAACCATTAGGTTATGAAGTAGATAATATAAAAATGGAAACGCCAGAAATTCAAGCAGATGATGTAACAGAAGTTGCTAAATATTCTGCAAAATGGGCTGCTGAAGAATTAAAGATTCCAGTAATGAAGAATGATTCTGGATTATTTGTAAAAGCTTTAAATGGTTTCCCAGGAGTTTATACTCATTATGCTGATGATACGATTGGTGAAAAAGGATTATTAAAACTTCTTAAGGGAGTAGAAGATCGAGAAGCTTATTTTAAAGAATCTATTGCGTATTGTGAACCTGGGAAAGACCCAATAGTATTTGAAGGAATTACACCAGGAAGAATTGCTTTAAGAGCTTCTGGAAAATATGGCTGGACTTGGGATAAAATATTTATTCCAGATGGAGAAGATAAGACTTTAAGCCATTTTCCAGATGATGTTAGATGGGATTTTTGGAGTTTAGATGCTTATAGAAACTTAGCCAAGTATCTAGAAAACATAAAATAAAGAAAAATAGTTAAAGACACTCTTTTGGAGTGTCTTTTTTTGATAAAAAATTCTTTATAAGAAATCACATGAAAGATATTTCAAAAATATTGCGAAAACATTGCAAAAGTGTTGCAAATATTGCGAAATCATGATAAAATAACGCTGAAAAAATATGTTTTTTATTTTTAAAATAATAAATAAATTTTTAGGGGAGGAAAAATTTGTGAAAACCAAGTTTCAAAAACTGGTAGTAAGTTTATTAGTTGCTATTATGTTTTTAACAAGTAATGGTACTTTGGCATTAGCTGTTGAAATTAATGAAATAGTTGATGCTAATAGTGTTGCAACTGTTGAAGACGTAGTAGAAGAAAACGTTGCTACCGAGGACTTAACACAAGTTGTTACAGAAGAAGAGGTTCCCGAAGTGGAATCGGAAGTACTTAATGAAGAACCTCTAGAAGTTTCTGAAGAAGTAAATAGTGTTGAGGAAGACAATACTATTGAAACTATAAACGAGACAAATGTTGCCGATGTTAAAGAAGAAACTATAGAGAACAACACAACTTCTATTGATTTAGAAACTAATTCAATAGAAGAAGTTAAGGCTGAAGAAGTTAAACTTAACAACGAAACTAGAACTTTTACAGGTTCAGCAAACTCTGTAAATGTTAGAGTTGTTGCACAGCCTGGAACTTTCCCTGAAGGAACTACTATGGTTGTAACTTCAGTAGAAAGTAAAGATGTAGAAAATGCCGTTGGAGCAATTATGAATGATAAAGTTAACGACATGAAAGCCGTTGACATTTCTTTCTATGCAAATGGCAAAGAAGTTGAACCTAAACAAAATGTTTATGTTGAACTTACTACTTCTGCATTTAAAGCTGAAAAAGACTTGAATGTTGTTCACATTCAAGATAATGGCAAAATTGAGAAAATGGATTTAACAAATGCTTCTAAAACTACAGCTGAATTTAAAGCAGAATCTTTCTCTGTTTATGTAGTTGTTGAAGAAGGAGATAATGCAAGACTTAATGCTAAATTTATGAACGGAAGTTCTGAAATTGCATCTATGCTTGTAAAAAAATCAGATATATCGACTACTAGTGAACCAGATGAAGTGTTTGACAAAGTTGTTTATGACCCTGGAACAGGGACAATAGCTTCTGGTGTTGTATTTAAAGGATGGACAACAGTTAGCGATTATAAAGTTAAAGATGATGGTTCTATTGTTAATAGTAATGATGAAGCTATTACTGTCATGACAATAGAAGATGTTAGAAAAGATATTAAAGCTAAACTAAATGCAGGTGTTACAGATGCAGGTGCTACAGAAGGAACAACTGTTAGTTACTATGCGGTTTTAGTTAAATCATATCAAATAAAATATTTAGACGAAAATGGAATCTCACTAGGTGGTAGCGAGATTGTTCTTCGTGCTGATGATACTAATGTTAATAGACAATATACAGTAAATAAAGCTTATACTCCACAAGATAACACACATAATTTTGAGGGATGGTATGTTACTGAAGGTGGTAGCAATATTAATGGATATGATGCTTCTGCAAATGAAAATAAAGGAACACTATATTCTAATGAAGATAAAATTACTATTCATGGTAGTGTTACTTTCTCAGTAAATGCTCCAGCAGGTCGTTGGTTAGTATTTGATGAAGTTGAAAAAGGTGCTACTTATAATGCACCTCAATTCGTGCTAACAGGAGAAGTTACAGTAGAACCTAATGCCAATGACATGAAATTAAATGGTTATACATTTGCAGGATGGTATGCTGATAAAGGTTACGAAACACCATTTGTTTTTGGTAAAACTTTAACAGACAATACTACTATTTATGCTAAATGGAATGCAAATACAACTGCAAATTATACTATTTTAATTTGGAAACAAAATGTTAATGATGCTAAAAATGCTACTGATGCAAATAAAACTTATGACTTTGCTGAATCAGTTACTCTATCAGGAAATGTTGGGGATATTATATCTACAGTTACAGCAACTGGTACAGGAAATGATAGATATGCTAGAGTTAATGGAACAGCAAAACAATATCCTGGTTTCCATTTAAATAAATATGATACTAATGTAGAAATAGTTACTCAAGGAACAACAGTTCTTAATGTTTATTATGATAGAAATCTTGTTACTTTGACTTTCTTATATCGTGGTAACTGGGATTGGAATACACAAGCTACAATGACAGGTCTTTATGGCCAAACTTTAGAATCTAATAATTATACTTGGCCAACAAATCGTTGGTGGTATGATGGCTATCGAGAGACTGGGTGGGGATACTCTGGCTCTGGAACAAGAACTACATTCTTAGATGCTTTCATTTTATCAAATGATGCTTCTAGCCAAACATTCTATGGTTTTGCTGGAAATGGTAATAATACAGTTCATTTCTTAAAACAAAATGCTAACGATAATGGATATACAGAAGCTAACACTGTTGGAACAAGTAATGGAACGTTCTACATTTCTGATAAATATAATGGATTTAAAGCAGCCCAATATAGTACAAATAATAGAACATGGACAGATTTAGGTGATAAAAACGACAGCGGATACTATGGAACTGTTTCAAATTATGAGGATTTATATATTAGATTTGATCGTCTAAAATACAATATTCTTTATATGGATGGTGTTTATGTAGATGGAAATGGAAACCATATTGAAGGCTATTCAAATAGAGGACAATTAAAAGTAGTAGAAAATGTTGTATATGAATCTAATACTTCTTCATATAATAAAGGTGGAGACAATTATTATGCTCCTACATTTAATGGTTTCGCATTCGCTGGATGGTATACTGATGACCAATGTACTAACGCATATACATTTACAACAATGCCAGCAGGTATTACAGTTTATGCTAAATGGATTCAAACCCAATACCGTGTGTTTTTACATCCTAACGCAGGAACAGATTCTTCACTTGATTGGGGTAAAAACGATGAAGGTAAAGAACCATCAATGAACTTCCGTGTATCATTTGGTGAAAAAGTTAGTTCACCAACAGGTCTTAGAAATGACTATGAATTTGTTGGATGGTATTCAGATGAAGCTTTAACAAAGCCATTTAATGCTGCTATTACACCATTAAATGATACTACTGTTACTACTCCATATGATAAGACCAAAGATATGACTGATCCTATGGACAAATGGGGTAATGGAGCAACATATAACTCAGATATAACTGGATATAATGGTGGAGATCGTTTCTGGATTACAAAGAAACTAGATTTATATGCTGGTTGGCGTGCAAAACTTAAGGGCGCTTCAGGAATAGATCTTGTTTATATTTCCGAAGGACAAGAAGTTACACCTGGAGATGCAAGAAAATATGTTGATAGAGCAGAAGCCAATGCTATTCCTGCTTCAACAGCAGAGAATAAAGTTTTCCAATATTGGGTACTTCAAACTTGGGATGAAGATGCAAATAATGGAAATGGTGCTTATGTAGATACTAATACTCATGTTTATCCAGGACAAACATTTACAGTTCTTAAAGATGATGCTAAGGTTGTAGTAACTGAATGGGAAGACGATGCTCATACAGCTATAAAAACAGCTACTTACACAGTTCAATTAAGAGCTGAATATAAAGATGTAGAAGAAGCTACTCCTACACATATTAATTGGTATAAGAATGATGGAAGTACAGCTTTCCATGTTGATAAAGCTGACGGATCATTAAATATTAATGAAGCCGTTGCAATTCAAGGAAAACAAACAAGAAATGGATATAAATTCTTAGGATGGAGCAGAGTAGATACTGGAAGTACTGCTGAAGCTGCTTCTGCTTGGGAAGCAAATTCAAGCAATTGGACTCAAAGTTTAACTACTCCAAACTTATTATTCTATAATGATGAGGACGGAAAATTCTATACAGAAGCTTCATTCACAAATGAAGCTGAAAAAGTAGCTGCTGATGAGAAAAATCCATATCAAGCAATGTTTGCTGTATGGTTAGGAGATGAAGACAAATTAACTTACAACAAAAATGCTGAAGATGCTACAGGAAGTACAGCAAATACACCAGGAAGAGTTGGAGATTCTGTAAAAGTAGCTAATAATGGATTTGAAAGAAAAGGATATACATTTAAAAATTGGAATACTGCAGCAGATGGTTCTGGAACAACATATAATGAACAAGGTGATTATGTATTAACTCCAGGAGAAGATATTTTATATGCTCAATGGACAGCAAAAACTGATACAAAATATAAAGTAGAATATTATTTACAAAATATAGGTGATAATAACTTTACATTAGATTCTACAAGAACAAGAACTGAAACAGGAACAACTGATACACCTGTTGATGCTGAAGTACAAGGATATGATATAGATATTCCAGGATTTACCTTTGATAAAACTAATGCAAACAATGTATTAAATGGAACAATTAAAGGTGATGGAAGTTTAACATTAAAACTATATTATACTAGAAATTCATATAATGTAATATATAAATATACAGGAACAATACCAGCAGGAGCACCTGCAGTACCTGCAACACAATCATATAAATATGGGGCAAATGTAATAGTAGCAGCTATACCATCACTTGCAGGTTATACATTTACTGGCTGGAGTATGACTGGAAACTTTACAATGCCAGCTAAAGATGTAGAGATTACAGGAAGTTGGACAGCTAAAGGTGATACTAAATATACAGTAGAATATTACTATCAAGAAAATGGAGCTTATAAAACAACAGCAGATAGCTCTGTAGAAAGAACCGGAACTACTGATACAACAGCAAACGTAACAAATGCAGATAAAACTCCAACAAAGGACGAATATGTATTTGATGAAGCAGCTGCAAATGTATTATCAGGAAGCATTGCTGGAAATGGAAGCTTAGTATTAAAAGTTTACTTTAAACAACAATTTACAGTAACATATCAACCAGGAGAGCATGGTGATTTTGAAGAAGTTTCAACAGGAAGCCTAGATTATGGTGTAAACACACCAGCTGAGCCAGCACATCCAGGAAAAGCAGGATATACATTTACAGGATGGTCTCCAGCAGTAGCAAAGACTGTAACAGCAAATGCTACATATGTTGCACAATGG
>DGSM01000046.1 GCA_002393975.1 Clostridiales bacterium UBA4362 | reverse complement strand
AGTTCTTCAATCATCTTTCTTTGTAAATCAGCATTTGGAGTAGCATTATCATCTAAAGTATCATATGTTCCTACTCTTTCAAATGATGATAACACTTCTGCTTTATAGTTTTGGACATCTATAGAATATTGATTAGCTCTTTGTCTAAATGCATATACATCTTTTGCATCAGAAGCATCTCTAACATTAGCATCCTCTAGATTGTACATATACATAGAATTTGTGTTTAGAGTTGATGATGGTCCACTTAATTTCCAAATATTTGCTACTGTATAGCTTTCTTTACTTGTGAAACCATTAACTCTATTTTCTTCTGGTTTATCATAACTATTGATGTAGTTCTTTCCATCAATATCTGTATATCTTGTAATACCATGATATGCATCAATTGCTTGACCATATAGTTTAACTTTATCTTGACTAATTCCAGTTTGATAAACTGTTGATTTATAGTCTTGTCCATTATATGATTTAGCATTCATTCCTGAAGAACCAACTAAGTCATTAACTGCTTTTTGCAATTCTTTTAATTCAATGTCTTTTACTTCTCCTTTAGCAGTGCCGAATTGAACTTTTGTATCATCAGAAGCATTTGTTAGAACTGTTCTATCATTATCTCCATAGATGAATCTAATGAAGAAATCACCTGCAGGCATTGAACTATATCCATATTCACCTTGATTTGCATTTAAGCCTTCTGGATTAACATGTAGTAATGTTCCTTCAGGTCCATCTATAACTACTCTAGAATAATCTAATCCTGAATAGTAGTCATACCATACTGGATTTCCATCTAAAGAACCATCTGCTTTATATTTTACATATCCCCAGATATATTCGCCTAAATATTTTCCAGTGAATTGATTTAAATCATCAACTTCTCTAACTAATTCAACTAATTGAACTGTTACACCATTAACTTTTACATCTTTATCACTGTCTTTATAAACACCATTTCCAACTTTTGCTTTGTTCTCATTTTCTGTTCTAGCATCTTCGAAAGTAAATCCTTTTACTCTACGAACATGGTTAGGATCTGTGTCTATTAATAGTTTAAATGGAGGTGCAGCACATGTATCATCTTCTAGTCTGTTAGTTGTTGAGCTATCTGGAAGAGGCTTATCAGCATCTTTAATTAATCCATCAGGAGTTAAATCCCAATTAGCTAAACTTCCTGCTCTAGAGTTTACATCAACTATACCAGCATTTGTATTTCCAACATTTTTGGTTATAGTTGCATCTGAGTTATCTAAATGATCTGGAATTTGTTGGTTATCAACATATTTTGTTGTGTAACCATTAATTTCGGCAATATTACGTTTTCCTACATGTTCATCACCTGTTGTAATGTCTTGGTCTAGTAAATCTACACCTTTATCTCCTTTAGCTTTAAATGTTATATAGAAACATTTATATTCTGTAGGTTTCATAACATTATCAGGCATTTTTACATATATAGGATCATATTTGTAATTATCGCCAACGATTGGTTCATGATTTTTATGTTGATAAGTAGATGTATTTGTTATAGTTAAATCTGTCTTCATATCTTTGTTTTCACTAGTAGCTATACCAGTATTTTGATATGAATTTATGTAGTGATTTTCAACATCTTTGCCTGTACTAGTTTCTTTATAGTTTGTATAAACTGTGGCTTCATATTTATTGCCATTTAGTTTTCCATCAAATTCATATTTTTCAGTATCGAAGTAATCAACGATTTCATCAACACTTGCAACTGTACTTCCTGTATTAGCAACATAAATTACATATGTTACAAGTACATCAATATTTTTATTTGCTTGGTTGTCACCAAATAGTCCATAATATGTAGCATTAGCATCCATTAATATATCTGCTGGTTTTAAATACTTTCTATAAGCATTAACACCATTAAACATAGCATCTGATGCTCTAACTTTTACTTTCCAAACACCACCATTTGCTGGATCAAGTACACCTTGTTGTCCATAGTAGTATTCTTCTTTTTGTCCGTTTAAGAAAACGGTTGCTTTATAAACGTCTTTTGAAATAACTAAGTTAGTATCAATTCTTGCATCAATACCATAATCTACCCATCTGCTTTGATCAGATTTTTTTGTATATAAATAGTAGAAAGTTTCATCTAATATAACTGTTTCTATATTTTCTGGTGGATTTTCTTCATCCTCTAATACAAATCTGTTATAAACTGGGTAAACAACTTTTTCTTGACCTTCACATTCATAATTTCCAAGAGGATCTACAACTTTAGTTGTTGAAGTAATCATACAATCTTTCATGAATTTAATTATTCTAGAAACTTCTGTACCATCTACTCCAAGTCCAGAAAGCCAAGCCCCTAGTGCTGCATAAGCACCATCATAAGATTTTGTCTCAACTGCTTTGTCTCTGAAGTATTCCCAAGCATCAATATATAATAATGCTCCTTTATAATCTTGTGATTCATAGTTTGTTGAATAAGTAGGTTCATAATCTCCTGCTATAAAGCTACCATCTGCTTTCATTAATCTAGATTCTTTTGCATAAGCTGTATTATATCCATCTACATTATAAGCTTCTGGGTTAGCTTCTATTACAGTAAATCTGTTATTGAAAGCTTCTCTTTCAACGTCCATTGCATTTGAGTAATTACCTGTTAAATTATATTTATAATATGTAGATTGATAATATTCTCCATTATATAAGAATTTAACATAGTATTTCTTTAATGGATTTAAGTGCTCAAATTTATATTCACCCTTTTCATCGGTTACGGTTGGATTTGCAACACCTTCATATTCAAATATATGATCATTGCTTCCATCTAAATTTTGTTCCCATAAAGTTACTTGCATTCCTGCATATAACATATCTTCTGCTGAATTATATTTTCCATCAGCTTCACCGGTTTTAATTCCGTTTCCTTCATACCAAACATGTCCACCAAGTTTTTCATTGATTTCTTTTCCAGGTAATTTAACGATACATTCTTTCCAGTTAGCTTCAACTTCAACTAAATGGAATCCATCATTATATTTTCCTTGACCAATCAAAGAACATCTCTGAACATTATCAGCAAGGTCTCCACCTTGATCTTCATATTCATAATCAATTTCTATTTTATCAAGTACAGCTTCGCATTGAGTTTTTAAATCTTCAAGTATGTCACTTGTAACATCTGGAGCTGTAGAAGGATAGTCATAATATCCTGGGTAATTACTATCATTTGGATCACTAATACTTATGTAACTAGCAGTCTTTTGTTCAGTATCATGTACATTATTACCCGAGTCAAATGATTGGCTAAAGTCATCTACTTTGACTTCAATTTCAATCCTACTATTTTTGATTTTTACTTTTATATCTGTAAATTCTAGATCTCCTGCCACATAATATCTATAATGATATTTTCCATTTCCATCTATTACTACAGTTTTAGTTACAAAGCCTTTATACCAATCTTCAAAAACTTTATAGACTAACGCTTTTAGGTCTGTTCCTTCGCCTACAGCTATTTGATCAGACACTTTTTCTAGTTTATATCTTTGAACAATGCAATCAGCAAAATCAAGTAAATATTTGATATGTATTTCTGGATCACCAGTATAATCAATTTGTCCATCATTATCAGGAACAAATCTTAAATAAAACTCTTCAGTTTCATTTGTTGAACCATCATATGCTTTAAAGTTAGGGAATTTTATTTCTTCTCCTAAAGAGTTAAGCATTACAATATCGGTTCCTTCTTTGTTATTTAGTCCGGTAATTTCGACTTCATTAGCAAATCTGTTTGCCTTAGTAAAACCTTCATTTCCTTCTCCAATAAGTTCGTTATAAAGGATTTGTTTAGCCTTTTCGAATTCTTCTTTACCATTATATTCATCACTAACATTAAGGTTCATTGTATATGGTCCAACTGTATAAGTTCCACTGATTTGATCTACCATAACTTTAAGATCATCACATTCACCTGGAACAAACATTACACCATCAATTAATCTCTTAAAAATACCATAATGTACTCTTCCATATTGTTGAGATCTAATGAACAAAACTGAAGGTTTTCCTTCGTTACTAGTATATTCTTGATACCATCCTTCTTGTTCTTCTCTTGTCTTTAATCCAGACATTCTCTCAACCCATTCAAGTACTTCATCCCATTGTTCAAGATCAGGTATTCCATCAGAGTTTTTATCATCTTCATCTACTAAAACTGTAGAAGAATTTTCAAACCACCAATTTGAATATGAATCATCTTCAACTACTGTTGGTGTTCCAAATCCAAAATATTCTGAGATATATTTAGAACTCCAAATTATTCTCTGCATATCTTGTTTTGTAGAGGTACCACAATCATCGCCATCTTTAGAAAGCTTATAATATGCATATCCTGTCATAGGCTCCATTTTCATATCACTAGTTTCTAATTCATATTCTGTAGTCTCAATTACTTCTCCTGCTTCATTATAAAATACTGCAGGTTTTCCTTTTTCACGACAATACCAATTGCCAACTGTTCCATCATCAAACCAAATAGGTCCACTTCCAGATGCTTTCATCTCAATTTTTTGAGGAGCAGCGTAAACTGTAGCGCCCATAACTACAATTGTTGTTATCATAAGTAGTGAAATTAAGAATTTCTTAATATTTCTTAACTTTCCTTTCATTATCAGTCTCCTTCCTAAATAATATCACTATATAGATTATTTATAACTCTCTTCTTAATTTGGTAAACAGCTAATGTGATTACTGCTAGTAATCCAATAGAGATACCAACTATTGATGAAGTTTCTTTACCAGTACTTGTTAATATTACAGCATCACTTGAATTCATATCATCTTCACCATCTTTTCTATTTCCATTTAATGATGCTATATCGGCTATACCGTATTCATTATATGATTCAGCAATTTCTGCAACATTTCTCTCAGTACCTGTATTATCTGCTGTTAATTTCTTAGTAAGAATTATACTAACCTCTTTTGTTTCTCCTGGATTGATAATTGTGTTAGAAAGAGACGTTGTATATCCGTTTCCGTCTTTACCTATAAACCAGTTTGGATTTAACTCAGAGTTAAATGTCATATCAACTGGAATATAATCAACTATCGACTTTGCATAACCTGCAATTTCTCCGACATTTGTAATTCTAATTGTATATTCTACTACTGCTGTTGTTGTTTCAACATATTTATTTTGGGCTTCCACTTTAGCTATTTTATTATCAAAATTGTAAACTTCCTTTTCATAGTCTGGGCTTGAAAGTGTAATTCTGCTAACAACTTTATCTAGTTTTAAGTGGAAAGTTCTTTTATTAGTAAGTCCTAAATCTATATTATATGCATTAGCATTTTGTAAGTTAATTTCATCTGTAGCTGCAATTGTATCATTGTCCTTTTTAGTTTGAACAAAATCACAATTATTTGAATCTACTGATTTGTCAACTTGATAATATGCCACATCATATGTTTCAGTATTAAAGTAAGCAACTGCATAATATCTTCCAACATTTAAGTTTGAAAATTCATATAAGCCATTTGAATCTGTAGTTGTAGTCATTTCATTGTTGCTTGCATTTAATGCAATGTTCCCTGTATCAATATTAAATAGTTTGATTTGAATGCCTGTTAATTGTGATTCAGTATCATCTTTTACTCCATCATTGTTAGCATCAAACCATGCTTTTCCAGTAATCTTATAAGTAGGAGCACTTTCTTGTTGTGCTGGTTTAGCTTGTTCTTCATCCTTTTTATCATCTTTTTTATTCTTCTTAGATGAATTTTTGTCAGAAGTTTCGTCTCCTCCTATTTTTTCACCAGTTTTTACTGTTGTATTAACTGATCCTTTTACACTTAATTCAACAGAATTAATATCTATTTGTGAACCATTTACTATTTTTACAGTAGGTTTATTTGTATATTTTGTAATTGTTCCCTGCGATGCTTTCTTTGCTTTAGCATAAATTGTTACTTTTGCATACTCATTAGGATTTAATGAAATAGTTGTTAATAAACTTCCTTTGCTTGATTTTATAATGCTTCCGTTTACAGCTACTGTATAAGAACTTAATGAAAGTCCTGTAGGAAGATTATCTGTAACATCAAGATCAACACGTGCTGTTCCGTTATTCTTTAAGTTGATATAGTATTCTAGTTGGTCTGTATCTAAAAGTTCTGATCCTGAAACATTTGTTGTAAGTGTTGCTTGAACATCTATTGTCTTTTTACCTTCTTTGGCGTTTTTATTAACTTCCCATTCATTAGATTTTACTTCTGAACTATTACTACTTGTTGCAGTAGCATAAGTTCCTAAAACCTTAGATTCATTTGTAACAACACTAACTTCAATAGGATATGTGTTTTCAGCAAATGGTTTCAATTCATTAACATCTATATTTACTTCATTTTTCTTATCATTGTATTCATATTTATCGCCAATATATTTTATTCCTTCAGGTAGATGAACTGTTAATTTTGTATCATTCTTTGTTGTTCTATTAACATTTCTTAATTGTGCATATATGGTGAAATCATCATCTTGATTTAAATTTGAAATCTTATAAGATGATAAAGCAACTGTCATAGATCCTTCTGAATTATTAACTTTGAATTCAGAATCTTGAGAATCTACTAAATCTCCTACTAAGTTATTGTATATAACTAGTTCTCGTGTAGAATTCTTTAGTTCAGGTATTCTAATTTGATAAGAAACCGTCATTGTTCCATTTGATGCCAAAGATTCAATGTGCTTTATTTTTTCTCTAGTTTTAGAAGCTTCATAAAAGCTTTCTTCTGTAAGTTCAATCTTGTTAAGTTGAATAAACTCTATACCATCTGGAAGTTTGGTAGTAATTTTTAAGTTCTTAGCCTCTTCACTTCCAGTGTTAGATACTGTCATAGTATATTTTAAAACATCACCTTCATGTACTTGTCCACCATTTGCTATAACTTCTCCTGTTGTTTCATTTACAATTGATGTATTAAGTACAACATTTGGCACATCTCCTGTTGTAATTCCAACTGGCATTGCAGCTACTAAGTTTTTAGAAACTCCTTGAACAGCTTGGTTATCATAATAAACTCCAAAGACTGCTTTTCCTGTTGTGCCATAAGGCATTCCATCAGGTAATGTAATATCATATCCAAATGCCATTTTAGTGTGATTTGGTAAACTGTTGGCTAAAATCATAAATGTTTTAGCATTTTTTGAATATTCTGTTGTCCATGTATTACCATAGATTGATTCATTTAAATTTTCACTATAGTATACAGTGGCATCTAGGCCTTCAGTTGATATAGGTGAAGCAAGTGTAGTATTAACATTAGATCCTAAATCTGCTCCATCTAACCCTTGATTGCCTGTATATGGAATTCTACCTAGAACAACAAATCCTGATGCATCTTTGTTAACATCTGTTTCTTCTAAGTTGTTAATAATAACTGCTGAAATATGAGCATTTCTAGATGAAACATTTGCTCCAACTTTTGTCATAACTTTGTCTGTTTCTAAAGTAGAAGTTGTTCTTCCATTAACTCCAAGTGATTGAACTGTAACAAATCCAACTGGTGCAACAACATCACATGGTGTAGTTGTTTCTTTAACTTCTCCTGTTGCTCCATTTGAGTATGTCAACTTAACTTGACTATGACTAGAAGTTCCTAAATTGTCTAATACAAAATCTCCAACTAGTCTTACTACAGTTCCTTCTGCTATGTTAATGTTATTATATTTTGTTTGTGTACCACTTAAATCTAAAGAAATCACATTTCCATTTGAAGAGAAGTTTGCTGGTACTAATTCATCATCATATAATAACTTAGCATCTTTAAGATTGATGTTTTTTACTGCTTCTGGAAATTCTATTCTTAAAGATGGATTTTTATATAATCTATCATTAGCATCGTTAGTATGTAATGTTGCAGTAACTACTACATCCTCGTTAGTAACAATTGTTGAAAGATTAGTATTGCTAATCTCAATTGTCGCATTTGATGAAGGATTTGAAAATTTAGTGCTATAACTTGCATTCTTTGTAGAAATTGTTGCATCACCTTGGCTGCCTACAACCTTAATTGAATTTGTTAAGCTTGCAATATTTGAAATTGTTTCAATATTGTAATTTGCATCTCCATCAATTCTTTTAGCTAATGTAAGTTTTATATTTCCTTCTCCAACTGGTTTAGATGTTTCAAAGATTAATCCTTTAGCATTTAAGTCAATTGAAGTAGTATCTGTACTTAGTCTGCCTAATTCATTAGAATCTTTATCCTTTACAATTATTGTTCCATCATTTCCTAAAACCGATTTTACAGCTTGAGAATCAACTGAAACTTTTGTAGTTGTAATTGCTGAATTGGCATTTGTGTTTGAATTGATTATAGGATCTGATTCTGAAATTGTAATCTTATCAACTAATTCAGCAAATCCTACGTTTAAATCATAATTCATTTCGAATGGAGTATTATACTTGTCATAATCTTTATTAAGATTTGTAAGCATATATCCTTTGCTAAGTTCCTCTGTTCCATAAACATTTGCTTCAATTACATCTCCAACTTCTCCTGAAAGGGTAATTGGCATTTCAGCTGCACTTTGTACAGCACTAACTGGTGTAGTACAAATTGCATTCATAACTGATGTAGTAGCTGAGGCAGATGTTTGTGTATTGTAGATATATGTTATGTTATATTCTCCATCGCTTTTCCAGGCTATCTTTTTATCATCATTAGGAGTGTTTGTGTACTCAATCTTTACTTTGCCATTGTTGTAGGTATAAGAAATTCCTTCTCCAGTAACAATTGCTTGTGTTGGTACACTTCCATTTATTTCTGGGGCATTAATCTCAATAGTTTTTGAAACAGCAGGTAATGCATTATCTTCCAAGCTATCTTTAACATTGATGCTAAGCATTGTGTTCTCAGAATCATATTTTAGATATCTTGTAACTGATTGAGAAATGTTGTAATGTGCTTCTCCACTCCAGTCAATTTTTTGTTTTACTGTTTTTGTAACCTTCTTTTCTTTTCCTTTGTTGTTTACATAGATTGCATCAAAGGTTATGATATTCTCTTTTGTAAATTCATCAACTGATATTGTGTCCTGCTTGTTAAATTTGATTGGAATTGCCAAATCTAAAGTTTTACCATAGTCAACTGTATTTAGTTCGATTGTATCTTCGGTTATTGATTTGACACCTTCAACATTTAAGTTTGATACTACAAAGTTAGTATCATCAAGTTTAATAACAGCATCTTTTACATATCCTGTGTTTTGAACAATCACAGAAATATTTAACTTTTGTTCCTCATTAACGTTTAATTCTACATCACTATGTTCTTCAACTTTCATGGCAACTTCTACGTTGTCTTGATTGGTTGAATGATCTTCTGTGTCTGTTGCAGCATATGAAATGCTAACAAACGCTTGTGATAAAACAAGTAATCCAATTGTGATTATGGCTGTTATTTTTTGTAAATTTTTGCCCATAATTTCCTCCTAAGTACATTAAGTCATTTTCATATAATTATATTATAGCACCAAGCCCATGGAAAATCAATGTTTTTTGCAAAAAACAAGGGTTTTTGGTCAATTTTTTTCAAAAAATAAAAGTGGCTAGTTTTAGCCACTTTGAGTCCTCTTTTTTGGTATATTTTAACTATTTGTTTTATTACAAATAATACATTTTTATTCAAATTCTATTTCATTTTTGTCATTTACGAAAGCATAAGAGAAGGCTTGCACGCTTATTTCCTCACGTGTACGCTCTTTTATGATACTTCCAATACGTATTTGTAGAGAGTCAATAATCCTTGCTGTTATGATTGCTTGCTCGTTGCCCTTTGCTCCTGCATGTGCCATTCCTCTTAGCGCGCCCAAAACCACAATATTATCCTCTGCAATTATTTCAGCGCCATCATTTACATCGCCTATTATTACAACGCTTCCCTCAAATTCAATTCTTTGGCCTGATCTAAGTGATCCTTTATAGAACTTAGTTTCAGAAGTTGCGATTTCTTTTCTAAAATCTTTAATAATACCATGCAAACCCATAGTTCTTGGACTATCGAAATTAACCTTAACCTTCATTTCACTTTCAATCAAAGCTTGTATTTCATCAATTTCAGCAGTCTTAAGCATTTTGCCAGTAACCAAAATAGGAGTTTGCTCTTCTTTATAAAACTTCTTCAACTCAGGTAATTTATGTTTTAATTCATCAATAATTTGAGCTTTAGTACTATTGTCTTTAATCTTTAGTAAGATGTTTTCTTTCTTTAAGAAAATACTAATAACGCTTTTATCCATTATCTCTCCCTTTAAAACATTTTATCTAACAGCAAACATCTCTCCTGTAGCTGTAGTATCTTCAGTAATAGTTGTATTATTCATTCCAAAATACTGTGCAAATATGTCACGTGCAACTGGTGCAGTATATGCACCATGAGCACCATTTTTTACATAGACAGCAACTGCAATTTCTGGATTATCAAAAGGTGCAAAGCCAACAAACCATGAATTAGTTCCATATGCTGTTGTAGCAGATCCTGTTTTACCTCCAACTTGAATATTGAAATTTCTAAAGTATTGAACAGCAGTACCTCCATCATCAGAAGTAACTCCCTTCATACCTGCCTTTATAGCATTCATGTTTTCCCAACTAATATCTATGTCAGAGCCACTATTTCCTGTAATTCCAAGCTTTTGATTAACATATGTATTAATATCATTTCTTGATACTTGCGTACCATCTGGATTGTTAATAGATTTTATAATTGTTACATCAAGATTTTTACCACCATTTGCAATCATTGCAGTATATTTTGCCATCTGTACTGGAGAAAACGAATTGTATAATTGGCCAATCGCAGCCTGTATAGTATATCCAGCGGCCCATACATCGCCAGCAGCTATTGTTGCTGGGCATGCTAGATTTCCTTGTGCCTCATCTGGTAATTCTATTCCAGTTTTTTGCCCTAATCCTAAACTAGTAGCTGTAGCCGCTAAATTGTCTATTCCTGTTACTCTACCAGTTTCATAGAAGAAGTAGTTGCATGAATGCTCAATTGCACTTGTTACATTTTGTGCACCATGTCCTCCCCTATTCCAGCACCATGGTTGGTAAGTGTCAAAGTATGTGTATTTACCTTTACATGATATATATGTGTTAGTATTAATAGCTCCACTTTGTAAACCAGCTAGGGCTGTAACCATTTTGAAAGTCGATCCTGGTGCTGAGATATCAGAAATTGCTTTGTTAACTAATGGATGTCTGCTATCATTCAAATAATTATTCCAATTAGTTGTACTAATACCATCTGTAAATAGTGCAGGATTATAGTTTGGATAACTTGCCATAGCAAGTATCTCTCCTGTTTTAATATTAATTACAACCGCTGCTCCCTGATCAGCTTTTCTTGCTCCAGACAATCTACCTGTTTGCATATTATATATATCATCTGCTAAAGCTTTTTCAGCAGCTTTTTGCAATTCCGCATCAATAGTTAAAACAACGTCACTACCTGAAATAGCTTCTTTTGAAACATACTCATCAGTAACAACACCTTCCACTGACATATCAACTTGTCTTATTCCATCAGTTCCTTTTAAGTATTTTTCAAATACTTTTTCAACGCCAGCTTTACCGATATAGTCATTCATATCATAATCAGGATTAGTTTTTAGTTCATTATCGCTTATTGGTCCTACATATCCTAAAATATGAGAAGCAAGTTCTCCATAATTATATTTGGTTGTAGGCTTACTTGATGTACTAATTCCAGGATAATTTTCTGACATAACATTTAGTGTATCTCTTGTAACTGTTCCAATATTTTTAGCAATAGTAACACTTCTGGTACTACTATAACCATTTAATTCTATCGCATATCTAAGTGTTATGACCCTTCTATCATTTTCCAAAGAATCTGTAGATACCTTGTATCTATTTTTAAAGAAATTAAAAGCTTCTTCTTCTGTAGCATTTTCACTTATCTTGTTTGCTTTTTTCCACGATTCAAAATTATTCCCTGAATAAGTATATGGATTAATCTTAATAGGGAATTCATCAACATACCTATCTCCATTAGCTTCTAGTGTTTGAGCAAATAACAATAATGATTTGTTTAAAGTTTCCGAATCAATTTTGGTCTTGTATATTTCCACATTATATTCAACAGTTGTGGAAACAAGTTTGTTTCCAGAAGAATCAAGAATGCTTCCTCTGGCTGCCTTAAGAGTTGACTCACGTGTAAGTCTCGTATTAGATTCTTCTCGATATTCTTCTCCATGGACAATCTGAAGATTAAAAAGTCTAATAAGCAAAATAATTCCAACGATATAAATCAACACCATTGTAATATTAAATCTTACATTATTGGTTTTCTTATCTTCCATTTGTCCTCCTCTCTAAAAATATCTAGTAAGTAATTTCTTTCCCTTAAATACATTTTCTATATAATATCCTGCCCTCTTAATTGCTGGATAAAAAATTATAATCAATACTGAATTATAAATTGCTTCTACCAATAAAATAATAATAAATCTTAATATTTCTGGTTCAAAGCCAAATTTAATACATTCAAATCCATAGTAACCTATTTCAAATAATATTGTTGATATAACATACATGATTATTATCGAAATTAAACTATCTTTTGAAAAGTTTTTATCAAAATACTCTCCTAAAAGGCCAACCAAACACAAAAGCACTGTGTAAGGTCCTATTATTTTTCCAACTAAGCAATCTAATATAAATCCAAAAGTTGCTCCAAATAGTGCTCCGATTTTTTTGCCAATGAAAAGTCCTATTAGCAAAATAATACCAACAAACAAATTTGGTGATACTCCTCTAATCGTAAACCAAGAAAAAAGATTAACTTGTAAAAAATATGTAATTAAAAATGATAATACGATTATCAAAATTGCCTTGAATTTTTTCAAGAATCTCCTCCTATGATTTATGAATTTACGCCAGTTATAACTAAAACACTAGAAATAGTATTAAAGTTAATAGCAGTATCTATAAGTGCATATCTGTCAGTTAAGTTTTTAGTATTTACTAATTGAGTTACTGTTCCTATCATTATTCCTCTAGGATATATTCCTCCTAATCCAGAAGTAACTAAAGTATCTCCTTGAATTATCGTTGAATCTGTTGGAATATAAGTTCCTCTAATTTGTGTTTCACTTCCAAGCTCACCCTTTAGTAAAATTGTTTCTTGTGAAGTAGTTAAAGAACTACTTACAGTGCTTGCTGTGTCAATTATAGTTTGAACTTTGGCAGTCTTATCTGTTACAGAAATAACGTGACCCACTAATCCTTCTGATCCTATAACAGGAAGATTTTCAACTATTCCATCATCTTTACCAACATTAATTATAAATACTTTGTCATAATTACTAATACTTTTCTCAACAATACTTGCTGGAACAGTGGTATAGTTTGTATATTTATTTTTCAAATTCATGTAATCATTTAATGAGTCATTTTCTGCTTTTATTATTTCTAGTTCTCTTACTTGTTCTGTAAGTTTTGAGTTTTCTTCTTTTAGTTTTGCATTTTCCTCTTTTAATGCATCCATATCGCTTATTGCTTGATTGTTTTTTGTAATTTTATTTTTCAAGTAAACAACTCCATTTTGAACAGGCATAAAAATTTTACTTACAACATTTCCAGCAGTACTCATTTGTGTAGTTCCTATATTAGAAAGAACTACTACTGCTATTAAAATTGCAGCTGTTATTATTGTTCCTATCAAATTCGTTTTACTTGTCTTCATTTGAATTACCTTTCAAAAATAATTTTATATTTATCAAAATTATCTATTATTTTTTTAGCTCCTAAAATAACTGCTTCTGATGGATTATCTGCGATATATGTTTTTATTCCAAAATAATTAGCAATATAATTATCTAAATTTCTAATTTGTGCACCGCCACCTGCTAAATATATTCCATTTTTTATAATGTCAGAAACTACTTCAACAGGAGCATTTTCTAAAGTAGTTGAAATTGCTTGAATTATTTTGTTAATGCAATTTTCCATAGCTTTTTCTATATCTTTTGAAGATATTACAAAATCATCTGGATTTCCTGTAGCTATATTTCTAGCTTGTATTTCTTGTGTTAGCTCTGTGAGATTAACACTAGCACATCCAAGCTTTTTCTTTAAATCTTCTGCCATTGAATTGCTAATGCCAATTCCTCTACGCTGTTTTAGGTATTCAACAATTTCTTCATCGATTACATCTCCACCAATTTTTATAGAGACATTTGATAAAATTGTTCCCATAGAAATCGCTGCTACCTCCGTAGTTCCTCCTCCAATATCAACGACTAATCTTCCAGAAGGTTTTAACACTTGAAGTCCTGCGCCAATCGCTGCAAGTAATGGTTCTTCAACAGCATAAACTTCTCTTGCGCCTAATTGTGTAAATACAGATATTACAGCTCTTTTTTCCACATCTGTTACTCCAGATGGTATTCCTACTACAATTCTAGGCTTTCCTATATAATACTTAATTTTTATTTTTTCTAAGCAATCAATAACTAATTTGGATGTAGCACTATAATCTGCAATCACTCCATCTTTCAAAGGTTTAATTATTTTTATTACTTCTGGTGATTTTTCATATTGCTCTAAAGCATCATTTCCAGTCGCTACAATCTCAGATGTTTTTTTATTTACTGCAATAACAGATGGCTCTCTTAAAACAATGTCACCATCTTTTAGTGCCATTAGTATATTTCTAGTTCCAAGGTCAACGCCTATATCTTTTGAGCTAAATTTAACTAAATGCAATCTAAAAAGTCCCTTCTTGAAAAAATGCTCTCATATTTATTATTACCTATTACCACGTGATCCAATAATTTAATTCCAAGCAAGTCTCCTGCTTTTAAAATATGTTTTGTTAATTGGTAATCTTCATTGCTTGGAGTCGGGTCTCCACTTGGATGGTTATGTACTAGGATAATTTTATTAATTTGCATCTTTACCGCTTCTGCATAAATTTGCTTTGGAGTTACACTTGCAAAATTGGTTTCTCCTATAACTATATCTTTCATACTAACCAACATGTTTTTTGTATTAAGTAATAATATTTTAACTTTCTCTTGTTTCTCAAATCTCATCTCATTCATTAACAAATTTGCTATATCTTTAGGCTTTGTAATTTTAACTTCGCTTTTATTCAAAGGTCCATTAATTCGTTTAGCCAGTTCAAAAATTGCTTTAATTTGGACTGACTTTACTTCTCCAATTCCCTTGATATTTTGCAAATCTTTTAGAGATAAGTTTTCTATTTCACTTAAATCATTTACTAATAGTAATATTCTTTTAGCTATATCCACAGAATTCTCATTATGAGTTCCACTTTTAATAATTATTGCTAATAGTTCACTACTAGATAATTTGTTAAATCCATACATTTTTGCTTTTTCGTATGGTCTTTCTGATTCAGGCAATTGTTTAATGGTTAAAGGCATTTAACTCCTTGTGCCCCTACATCATACTAAAATATCTATTTATATTTTTTTATAGATAATTATTGCTATAATTATTCCTATAATTGAAGCAATATTTATTTTTATCATTAATCCTAATGTTAGTTGTAATACTCCTAAATCTAATGTAAATGGAGAAGAAATTCCAAAATCTTTTCCAAATGATAACCATGAAAGCCATGAAATTCCTTGTGTCAACTCTCCAAGTAATCCACCTATTACAATTCCACATAATAAGAATATGAGCATAATTAGCCCATTTTTTTCTTTCAATGCCATTGTTTTTCCCTTTCAAAATCTTTAGTATTTTCTAGCTGCATTATATAAAATTTTGCAGTCTTTTTCAATGTATTTTATGCTTTTATTTTCTACTCTTCTATTATTTCTAAATTAGCAAATCTAGCCATAAGTCTTTTATGTCCAGCTTTTTCAAATTCAATATCAACCTTAATATCATCACCTTCTGCTTCAAGATTAGTTATTTTTCCTATGCCAAACTTTTTATGATTTACTTTTTGTCCAACCTTGTAACTACTTATATCCGTAGAAGTTGCTTTCTTTCTGTCAAGGTTCGCCAAGAAACTTTCAGCTGTTCTAAATTTGTATCCACTATTTATACTTTTTACTTCATCACTACTTGCAATATGTGATTCAACTTTTGTACCGCTTGTACCATATTTATATCCATAAGAATTAGTTTTCTTTCCATAACTCCATTCACTATATGGACTATCATCAAAGTTATCTCTTGAATTTACGCTCATTGCATCACTATATCCATCTAATAATTCACTTGGTATTTCATCAACAAATCTTGATGGAGGATTATAGCTAGTAGAACCAAAAATAGTTCTTCTTTTTGCAAAAGTTAGAAACAATTTTTCTCTTGCTCTAGTTATTCCCACATAGAATAGTCTTCTCTCTTCTTCTAGTTCTCCTGGATTATCCATTGATTGATGTCCAGGAAAGATTCCTTCTTCCATTCCAATCAAGAATACAACTTTATATTCCAAACCTTTTGCGCTGTGCAAGGTCATTAATGTAACTTGATCATTTTCATCTTCTAAATCATCTGTATCACTAGATAATGATATATTTTGTAAGAAGTTATTTAAACTTTTATCTGCTTCTTCATCATCAAACTCATTTGCTACAGTCAAAAATTCCTCTAGGTTCTCTATTCTGCTTTCTGCTTCAACAGTATTTTCTGTTTCTAATGCTTTAACATATCCGCTTCTATCTAACACTGTTTTTATTAAGTCCGGAACAGACATTTCAGATTCTTTTAAGTCTTCTACTAGATTTACTAATTCTCTTGAATTTTCAAAAATTCTAGGAATAAATTTATCTGCATTTTTTATTATTTCATACATAGAAGTTTGATTCTCTATTGCTAAATCATTAATCTTATCTAAACTAGTTTTTCCTATTCCACGTTTTGGTTCATTAATAATTCTCACTAGTGCTAAATTGTCATCTTGATTTGCAATTAATCTTAAATAAGAAATAATATCTTTTATTTCTTTTCTTTCATAGAATTTAAGACCTCCAACAATTTTATATGGAATGTCTTCTCTTCTTAAAACATCTTCAATAGCCCTACTTTGAGAATTCATTCTATAAAGAACAGCAAAATCTTGATATTTATAATATTCTTCTCTTTTTAAAGAATTGATTTGTTGAACTATAAAATTTCCTTCTCCATATTCATCATCCCCACAATATATAACAGGAAGTGATCCTTCATCATTTTCAGTCCAAAGTTTTTTATCATACTTGTTTTCATTATGCTTTATTACTTCATTTGCTGCTTTAAGTATATTGCCTGTACATCTGTAGTTTTGTTCAAGTTTAACTATTTTTGTTCCTTTAAAATCTTTTTCAAAGTTCAAAATGTTTTGTATGTCTGCTCCTCTAAAGCTATATATACCTTGATCATTATCACCAACAGCTGTGATATTTTTATATTTATCAGCAAGTAGTGATACAAACATAAATTGTGACTTGTTTGTATCTTGATATTCATCTACTAAAATATATTTAAATTTTTCTTGATAATAATCAAGTACATCTTGATTTTCTTTTAATAGTTTAATAGTCAAATTTATAATGTCATCAAAATCCAAAGCATTGTTTTCGTGAAGTCTTTTTTGATATAAATTATAGACTTTAGAAATAACTGATTTTCTATAATCCTTGCTAAAAATTTCCTCGTATTTTTCAGGAGTAAGCATATCGTTTTTTGCATTTGATATTTCATTAAGTATTCCCTTTTCAGGATACATTTTTGGATCTATATTTAACTCTTTTAAACAATTTTTCACTAATGTTTTTTGATCTGTTGTATCGAAAATTACAAACGAAGTTGTATATCCAATTCTGTCAATAAACTTTCTAAGTATTCTTACACACATTGAGTGAAATGTTCCAAGCCATATATCATCTATGGCATTTCCAACCATTGCTTCAACTCTTTGTTTCATTTCATTAGCTGCTTTATTAGTAAAAGTAATAGCTAGTACATTCCATGGCTTAACATTTTTCTCTTCTAGAAGATAGGCTATTTTATATGTTAAAACTTTAGTTTTTCCACTTCCTGCTCCTGCTATAACCAAGCATGGTCCCTCTGTCGCCCTTACGGCTTCTTGTTGCATAGGATTTAATTCATCAAGTAAATTTGACATTTTGTTTTATCCTTCCTTAGTTCATATAATCAATATTTAAACATATTTAGGGTTGTAATTCAAGATGAATTCCATCCTATTTTTCGACAAAAAAAGTAATAGCTTACAAATATAAGCTATTACTTTCAAAATTTATATTATCTAATTTTTATTCATCTTTTCCTTTTAATTTTTCAGCAGTATCTGCAGCAATAAGATTATCAATCATTTCATCCAAGTCTCCATTTAGGAAATTTTCCATTTGGAATATGCTAAAACCGATTCTATGGTCTGTAATACGTCCTTGAGGATAATTATAAGTTCTAATCTTTTCACTTCTATCGCCAGATCCTATTTGACTTCTTCTTTCATTTACTCTAGCACTATCTTGTTTTTCTTTTTCAATTTGATATAGTCTAGATTTTAATAATTTCATTGCAAAATCTCTATTTTGGAATTGGCTTCTCTCATTTTGACATTCAACAACCATTCCTGTTGGAATATGTATAAGTCTAACAGCAGATGAAGTTTTGTTAATATGTTGTCCACCCGCTCCGCTTGATCTAAACACTTCCATTTTTATATCTTCTGGTTTTATCTCAATTTCTACATCTTCTACTTCAGGTAGGACTGAAACTGTGGCCGCAGAAGTATGGATTCTTCCACTTGCTTCTGTTTCTGGAACTCTTTGAACTCTATGTACACCACTTTCAAACTTAAGTCTACTATAAGCTCCTTTTCCAGTTATCATAAAAGATATTTCTTTAAATCCTCCTAATTCTGTTGGATTCTCATTAATAACTTCCAATTTCCAACCTTTTCTTTCTGCATACATAGTATACATTCTATACAAAGTACCAGCAAATAAAGCTGCTTCTTCTCCACCTGCTCCTGCTCTTATTTCGCAAATAACGTTTTTATCATCATCAGGATCTTTTGGAATAAGAAGTATTTTTAATTCTTCTTCAAGCTTAGGAAGTTTTTCTTTATTCTCAAGCATTTCCTCCTCAGCAAGCTCTTTCATTTCTGGATCTTTTAACAATTCCATTGCGTCTTCATAGGCTTGCTTTGTTTGCTTATACTCTCTATATTTGTTTACAATTGGTTCCAAAGCTGCATGTTCTTTCATGTAGTTTCTCCAATTCTCTTGATCTGCAATAACCTCTGGATCACTAATCTTACTTGTTAAATCAATATATTTTGCTTCAATTTCTTCTAAATTGTCAAACATAAAAGTTTACATCTCCTTCTTTTAACTATTCAAGTATACCAAATTTTGTGCCATATTTCAACCTATATGCACACATACAAAAATAGCAACTCTTTTTATAAGAAGTTGCTATATGTTTTTAGCTATTTGAATCAGAATCATCAATAGGTCCAAATAATTCATCAAACTTTGCTTCCAATTCTTTTTGAATATCCATTTCATCTGTTTCTTCTTTATTTGGTTGAATTGCAGAAACAGGTGGCACATCATCTGCCAAAGGTATAGTAGGAGAATTAAAACTATCTCCAACCATTGGATTTGTATTATTTTGAACTGGCATAACCTTAGTTACAGGATTAATTCTCATCTCATTATTATTATTATTTGTATAGGTATTATTATCAAAAGCATTATCAATATTAAAATCAACATTATTAATACCTGAGCTTACGGCTGCATTAGTTTCTTGTTGCCCTGTAACTGATGTAAATGTATCATTTGATTCTAATGTTTCATCACTAAATAATTCATCAAGTGATCCTACATTTAAGTTTTCTTCTGATTCATTTTCATTTCCTGTATAAGGATTATTTGGATTGAATTTTCTCCAATTTCCTCTACTTTCCAATATATAATCATTATGATCTATTGCATTACTTGTTAAATCTTTTAAAACAGAAGGCTTTTTAAAGTACCAATACTTCTTTGCTTTAATTGGTTTTAAACCTTTTTCATAGATAATACAATAATCGTTACTCATTCTACGAAGCTCGTCAGGAGTCATTAAGGCTCTCGCCATAATTTGTTCGGACTCACTATATCCTTTTCTAGCCGCTAGGTTATCTCTGTTAGCACTAATTGAATCATGTGAAATAGTTTTTTCACCAAGCTCTTTTGAGAAATACTCAACAGTTGCAAATGAGTTACTTCCTAGAAAAACGTGTGTGTCGCAGTTACCAATTATAGTTTCATATGATTTTTCATAAATAGCTTTTAATTGGTCAAGGTTCTGCAAAATAACACTAAAAGATATTCCTCTAGATCTAGATGTAGAAATCTTTTTATCAAAGTCTGGAATCTGTCCAATGTTAGCAAACTCATCTAGAATAAAATAGCAAGGAACAGATAGTTTTCCACCATGTTTATCAGCATAATCATATAATTGTTGTATTAATTGTGAGAAGAATATAGTCAACAAGAAATCGTATGCTGTATGTGTATCTGAAGATACAACATATAATGCTGTTTTCTTTTGAGCTATATCATCAAAATTAATTGTATTAGTAGATGTAACATCTGCTATATCAGGTGAATCGAATTTACCAAGTGCTGATTGTAAAGAACTCAATATTGATGAATATGTTTTATCAGATGCAAGCTCAACAGATTTAAAGTTCATTACTGCAGGGTGATCATATGGTAATTTATGAATCTCTTCTGCTAAAATATTGGTTGCTCCATTATTGTTAGCAGCTCTAACCATTTCTGCACAGCTTGCTAAGTTTTGTTCTTCTTCAGGTCTTGCACTTTTTAAATAATAAATTAAAGATTTTAATAGTAACTCAGACATATTATCCCAGAATGGATCTTGTGTAGAAGATCCTTCTTTCTTTTGTCCTTTTACAACAGTTGAGGCAATAACATCAACATCTATTTCAGAATGAATATGTGCTAAAGGATTATAACTGTCTGAACTCTTTGGATTTACTAAATTCAATAATTTTATATCATATCCATTTTTCTTAAGATATCCTGCTGTTTTATCATATATTTCACCTTTAGGGTCTGTAAATATATATGAGCCTAATAATTGATGTGCGTTTGGAATAGTATAACTTGAAGATTTACCAGAACCAGAACCACCGACTATAAGAACGTTTACGTTTCCTGGTTTGTTAGTTGGTAAATAATTCTTTTCTGCAAGTATTAAGCCTTTATCCTTACTAAGAACACTATATTGTTCTCCATTGCTCCAATCAGAAGAGCCATGTTCTATCTTATCATACTCGCTTTTCTTTCTAGCTTTATATAAGCCAATTCCAGATACAATAGCAAAGAATATTGTCCAATATAAAGTACCAGATGCAAAATTACCGTTAGCCTCACCTTTCAAAACCTTAATAATACTCTTCATACTGGCAAGCTCTTCAAAAAAGGTCTCAATAAATGTAGCTTGGTCTATTATGTGGCCATCAGCAACAGATTTTGCTACACAAACAGAAATAGGAGAAACTATAAATAGTTCTCCTAAAATCCATAATATTAACATAACAATTAAAAAAGCTGAATGTCTTTTAAAAAACTCTTTTAAGCCTTCCATCTATTATAACCTTTCTCATTTGTTTGTTTTTCAAATTCTATCTATTTGTCTTGTACTTGTTCTCTTGAAACTCTTTGTTGTCTTCTAGCTAAACTACTTTCTGTAATTCTTCTTTCAGCATTTGCTCTTAATTTAGCCTCAATTTCAGGTGGTAAAGTAGTGATTTCGAATGCATTTAAATACATTGGATCTTGTTCTGGGCTATTAATTGCTGGGGTTATATTTCCAACATATGCAAGTACTTTTTCAGTTGATTTTGTTCCATTTAAAGTTCTTTGTTCTTCTACGTCAGAAACTACTATATTAAGATTTTTCATGGATTGTGGTTCCTCCTCTATAAGCTATTTCCTATCTCTTATTTCAAATGAAAGATATGATTTATATGGTTTTAATTTGCATTTGCCCTTTACTTGATTAGTATTTTCATCAAGGTATAAGATTGGGCTTACTTCTTCTGTTGTTTCTGGATCTATTATGGTAATTGGTCGTTTCAAGTTTGGAGTATAAGCAAAATTCTTGTACTCTGTTGGTTGTTCAGAATAAATTGTGTCAAATTTAACCGGTATTGGTCTTTTAGAAATTCTAACTCTGTCATCTTTCAAGAAGCCCATGTTAACTACAACTCTTTGTTTAGTAAATGAAAGAATAACTAAATCTTCTCCATCTGCTTCAGGATAGTCAACATAGTAAGTTCTTTTGGTTAAATTACCTTGCATCTCTTCTGAAGTAACCAATCTTTCAACAGTATATCTAGGATATTTGTTCTGTAATTGCTTTGCTGTTTCATTAATTCTATAGATTACTGTATTAACGCCTTCAGGATCTGTGATACTAAAATATTTACCATGAAATCCATTCATAATTAATCTCTCTAACCCCACTTTCAAAAATATATCTTTTGTTAAAAATCAACTAATGTTATTATAACACCTATTTCTAATTATGTCAAACTTAAAAATAACAAATTTTGGTTATTAATAATTATTTATCAATTTTTTTCAATTCTTCATAAAGTTTTCTAGTCTTTTGATCTAGCTTTTCAGGTAGAATGATATCTACAAATAAATGTAAATCTCCTCTACTATTTCTTTCAGCTTTATAGCCTTTGTTTTCTATTATAATTTCCTTTCCATTAGCCGTAGCTTCTGGAATAATAATGTTTATATCTTCATCAAATAAATTAATTGTTTTCTTTGTTCCTAATACTGCTTCATATGGTTTAAGTTTTAACTTACCATATATATCAATTCCTTTTAGTTCATAGTTTAAATCATTATCTATATTAATGGTTAAGTATAGATTTCCATCTTTACCACCATTTAGTCCTTTTTTGCCTTCTCCTACAACTCTGATTTTATCTCCATTTTGTATACCAGCAGGAATTTTAATGGTAACACTTGAATCTTGCCCTTCTATGTCTTTTAAAACAATCTCTTTTTTTACTCCAAAAAATCCTTCTTTTAAAGAAATATTTATTCCAGTATCAATATCTTCTCCATCTGTAGCCTTTTTAGAGTTAACCATTTTTACTTCCCCAGTATTTGGGTCAGCGGTTCCAAATAAAATATCTAATGCCATATCTTTTATTGTACGATTTTGTGTAGTACCATTTTGGTTTCTTTGATATTTAACATATCTAATCCAACTAAAATCATATCTACGTCTAGTTTTTTCATTAGATAATACACGATAGGCTTCATTTACTTCTTTGAATCTCTCTTCAGCAGCATTATTACCAACATTAATATCAGGATGAAATTGCTTAGCTTTGTCCCTATATGCTAGCTTTATTTCTTCCTCAGACACCTTATTTGAGCTTAGTCCTAACACTTTGTAATAGTCTTTGAAAACCATTGGTTATCCTTTCATACCCATCATGGTAAGTAATTAAATCTCGTTATCTTCTGTACTTTTGATTTTCTTTAGTAAATAGTTTCTTGTTAAAATTGCATTAGGATGAATAACTTTACTCTCACTAATCATATATTTTATATTATTATCAAGAATTGCTATTATTGTCCTATCTAAACTTTCTTTAGATAGTTTTCTTTCATATTCTATATCGAAGTTATCGCTTTTTCTACTCTCTTCGATCTTATCTGAAATAAAAATTATCTTTGCTAAATCACTCATGTTTGGATCAGTAACTGTGTGTAATCTAATTGCATCTTGTATTTCTTCATCTAATCCATAATGTTCTTTAACATACCATGCACCGACTTTAGCATGCATTAGTTTTTCATTTTCCAGTTCAAATTCATCAAATTCTATATTATTATCTTTAGCTATTTGCATATATTGTTCTCTAGAAAACTCTTTAACTATATCATGTGCTATACCAGCTAAAGCAGCTTTATTAACATCTACTCCATAAATATTTGCAAGTTCCACTGCTTTATACATTACATATTTCGAATGATTTAATCTAAAAGATGATAGCATTTTTTCCATATCTTTTTCAATATTAGAGATCAAATCAAGCGTTTCTTTACTTACATTATCTAGTTTTTCCATTTTTGTCCTTTGGTTTAATTTCTTATTTTTTACCTGTTTTAGATCCTTGTAACGCTAATATGTTTTGACTATAAGAAAAAGTTAAATCTTCTCTTTCTCTTTGTCTTTTCAAAGCTAATGATACTAACTCATCTATTTCTTTTTCAAAACTTGTACCAGTAGCTTCCCATAGATAATATGATAGAGCTCCAGGAATAGTATTAATTTCATTTACGAATACTTCGTTTGTATCATTATCAACTAAGAAATCTATTCTAGATACTCCTCTGCAACCTAAAACTTTAAAAGTTTCTACTGCATATTTTTGAATTTCTTCTTTCATCTCAGCAGGAATATCTGCAGGTAGTCTTCTCTTTAATGATGCCATACCTTTATCTTTATTTCCTTTTGAGGTTGGCTCTCCTTTAGTTCCACCTTTGCTTCCTCCAGAAACATATTTGTCTTGGTAGCTTAGTATTTCACCAGCTCCAAGAGGTTCTTCAACTTCTGAAGGTTTGCAATCTGAAGGTTCTCCCATTACAGAGCAATTAATCTCTTTAAGATTTACAATAGCATTTTCAACCATAATTCTATCAGTGTATTGCATTGAATACTCTATAGCATCAATTAATTCATCATGGTTTTTAGCTTTCTTTATACCAACACTAGATCCTAAGTTTCCTGCTTTTACAATTACAGGATATCTTAGCTTCTTTTCGATTTCTTTAAGATATTTTTCTTCATCTTTTATATAATCTTTAAAGTAGAAAGCAACATAGTCTAAAGAAGGTATTCCTGCTTCTTTCATTGCTCTTCTCATCATTATTTTATCCATACCTACACTTGATGCTAAAATGTCTGGTCCTATATATGCTACATTTAGCATTTCAAAATAACCTGCTGCAGTTCCATCTTCTCCATTTGTTCCATGCATACAAGGAAATGCTACATCAATACTATTTACTACATTGTCGCTTAATTTCTTTGTTGGATATCTCAATAAAACAACTTTTTCTCCATCATTAACCAAAGTAACTTGTGTTAATGTTGAAATTAGTTTATCTAAATCTTTATAGTTTTCAAGATTTTGCAATCCCTCTCCTGTGTACATCAATCCTTTTTTGCTAATATAAACAGGAATAATTTCATATTTATCGGTATTTATACTAGACATTGCTTGATTGGCTGTAATAATTGATATCTCGTGTTCTACAGTTCTTCCTCCAAAAAACACGCCAATTTTTGTCTTCATAATATATATCCCTTCTTTCTTTTATAAATAATTATCTGGTAAATCATTTTCTAGCAAAACTACTCTATTTGAAGCTTCATATTCATTATATTTTTGAATCGCATTATTAATTGTACTTACAACACAAATCTTTTCTTCAGGTACCTCTTCTTCTAGCAATCCCTTTTTGATAGCTTTCGCTTGTTTTTCCCCAACTAGAATATATAGGTCAGCACATCCAGCAGCTCGTCTACCAAATTCTATATTATATTTTTCTGATTCATTTCCTAAATCAACTAGTCCTGGAGTAACTATTATTTTAAACTTATTTTTAAATAGCTTCAATGTTTGGAAAGCATTTGCAGCGCCTTCAATATTAGAATTATATGCATCATCAATTATCATTGAACCATCTTGGTATTTATTTAGTTCTAATCTGTGATTTACAGGATTTAATAATCTAAGTCCAGTTTTTACATCCTCTTGGCTAACGCCTAGATTAATTGCTGCTGCAACTGCGCCAACTATGTTGATGATATTTAATTTTCCAATAAGTTTAGTTCTGATTTCTTTAATATCCCCATCTGGGGTATGTATATCAAATTTTGATCCTTTATCGGTTATTTCAATATTATATGCGTAAAATTCATCTTTTTTATCAAGTCCATATTTGACCACATCTTTTTCTTCTACTGCATCTCTTATATTTTCATTTTCATAATTTACAATTCTAATTCCATCATCAGGAATAGAATTTATTAATTCCATCTTTGCTCTTTTTATATTATTTAAAGATCCAAAAGTCTCAAGATGTTGAGGTCCAATAGCAGTTAGTATTCCCATTTGTGGTTCTACTAATTCACAAATCTTTGCTATACTTCCAACTTCTTTAGCTCCCATTTCACATATAAAAACTTCATCAGTTGGTTTAAGATGTTCATTAATTGAACGCTGAACTCCAAGTAAAGTATTAAAGTTTCCAGGAGTCATAAATGTATTGTATTTTTGTTTTAATATAGTTGCCAATATATTCTTAACGCTAGTCTTTCCGTAACTTCCAGTTATACCTACAATTTTTAAATCAGGCATTGATTTAAGTTTTGCTTTAGCTTGTTTATAAAACTTTTTATTTTTAATATTCTCAAATATTTGTATAAAATCACTTATAGGTATCAAGAAGTACATTGTAAGTATAGTAATTATTGCTACTATGAAATTCATTATAGCTAGACTTGCCACATTTATTTGGCTTTCCAATCCTTTTACGCCAAACATGTTAACTAAACCTACAAATACTAAAAAGACTATTATTGATATTGAATAGGTAATTTTGATTCTTCTTGTCCAATTTAATTTTGTCTTTTCAGGATAAATGTCTCTAGAAAACCACAAAAAGATTGAAAAAACAAGATTTAAAATTACTCCTACTCTAAAATTAATAATTAAAAACAAACCAGAAAACAACAAGCAAATATCTCTAATTTTAATAACTGCTTCTGGGTTCTTTTTTCTCCACAATTTGTACCTATTATGTTTATAATATTCTAATTGGTAAATGTGGAAGCCATGTTTTAGTTTATATAGGAAATATATTAAAATTATTAAATAGCTTACATTTAATAAAATTAAATCTACCATTATACCTTCCTTACTTTTCTATCAAAAAATCATCTAATGCTTTTGTAAATTGATTCCAATCTCTTAAGAAAGAATAGTGATCACCATTGTCAATTACTGCAAGCTTAGAATCTTTTATTTTCATATTCATTAGTTCTCCTTGCCATAAAGGAGTTTGAGTATCTTTAGCACCCCAAACAATTAATGTTGGAGTCTTTATTTTACTTAAATCATTAGTAAAGTCTTCGTTTACAAATATAGACATAGACTTTCTAAGAACTTCTGGAGAATTTCTATAATCATCAGAGCCAAAAAAGTTTATAGCTCTTTGATTCATGTTTCTAAGGCCTTCTGTCTTAGGTAAGATTTTAAAAATATTTTTTAGTAATTTAAAAGTATATACTTTTATATAGTATTTTGGCTTTCTTTTATTTTTAATACCAGCACTATCGATTAATACAATTTTTTCACATGGTCCTAAATTTCTATAACAATAATTTAAAATCATTCTTCCACCATGAGAATGTCCAATCATTATTGGTTTCTTAATATCTAATGCCTTAACCAATTTCTTAAGCCAATCGCCATAATTATCAGAATTCATTGGTTCATCTGGCAATTCACTATTTCCAAATCCAACTACATCGATATTATATACTTTAAAATTTTCACTTAAATAATCAGCAATTATTTTCACGGTTTTATGAGTACAACGCCATCCATGAATTAAAACTACTGGATTGCCTTTACCCGTAACTTCATAGAAAACTTTTTTGCCATCAATTTTTATTTCTGCCACTATAAAAAATCTCCTAAAATATATTAGCATTTTATAATAATTAGGCCCATAAATCAAGGTTAAAGTAGTAAAAATACAAGTTGAAACACCATATTTTTTGTGATAAAATCTGTTTAACAAATCAAGAAGGATTTATATATGAAAGTATTACTTTTTTATGCTTCATATGGTGGAGGTCATTATTCTGCTGCATCTTCAATTATGCAATACATAAAAAAGACTTACCCAGATATTGAAGTAGAAATATGTGATTTAATTAAATATATTAGTAAAGGTATTGATAAAATTACTACTGATGCATACAAACGTGTTACTCGCGACACACCAAAGTTATGGGAGAAGTTTTATGAAGTTGCTGATGAGAATTTTCATTTGGATTCTGCCTATAACTTTAGTAAGTTTTACTACATGCCAATACTTCATTTATTAAAGAAATCAAAGCCAGATATTGTTATATCTAGTCACCCCGTAGGAAGTCAAATAGTTTCTTATATCAAGAAAAAAGGAAAATATGATTGTAAATTAGCTTCAGTCATGACTGATTTTGCTTCTCATAATCAATGGCTTATTGGTCATGATCATATTGATTATATTTTTGTTTCTAACGAATCAATGAGAGAAGATATTATTTCAAAAGGTGTAGACCCTGACAAAATATATGCAACAGGTATTCCTCTATCAAATAGATTTTTACAACACTTTGATAGAGAAGAAATAAAGAAATCTTTTGATTTGGATCCTGACAAACATACTATACTTTTCTTCGGTGGTGGTGAATTTGGTTTAGGAAAAGATAAAACTTTGCTTTTACTTGAGCAATTCATTAATTCTTTAAATGGCACATATCAAATGATTGCTATTGCAGGAAAAAATAGAAAAATGGAAAAAAGTTTTAGAGAATTAGTTAGAAAATTAGATGCTTCTGACAAAGTACAAGTATATGGATTTACTAATGAAGTTCCTGAACTAATGAGTATTTCTGCTCTTGTAGTAACTAAGCCCGGCGGTCTTACAACTACTGAAAGTTTAGCGTCTGGATTGCCAATGCTTATTATTAATCCAATTCCTGGTCAAGAAGTTCAAAACGCTTTATTTTTAGAAGAACAAGGAGTTGCTGTTTGGATTAAAAATGATGTTGACTCAGAAATAGTAATAAAAAGCATTTTAAATAATCCTGAAGAAATAAAGCATATGAAGATTCGTGCAAAACTTCTAGCTAAAAAGAATTCAACTAAGGACATTTGTGAAATATTATTTAATAATTATAAATAAAAAAGGTATAGACTTTTCATCTATACCTTTTTTTATTATTCTCTTATTATATATATTTTTTGTTATGTCTTGTTTCTATTATTGTAAAGGATTTCCACAATTGCCACAGAATTTGCTATCTGGATTATTATCATAATTGCATCTTGGGCATTTCTTTGTAGCTGGTGCAGCTTCTGGTGTAACATCTGCTGGTGCCTCTCCTACAGGATTCTCTGGGGCTGGCTCTGCAGCTTTAGTTGCTGCTCCTGCGACAGCTGCTGTAGCATAAGGGTCATAGGTTTCTGTTGCTGGTTGTGCTGCTTGATTGAACATATTATTAACAGCTCCTGTTCCAGCACCTCCGGCTGCCATATTAGCAACTCCTAGTCCTATGAAGCCTGCTGGTGCTCCATTAGCATTTTCAGCAGCTTTTTCCATAGCATTTGCATATGCATCTGTCATTCTTCCACGTTGCATTGCTGAGCTTGCAGCAAATTCATAATCTTTAATAGCTTTTTCAGATTCTTCTGTAAGAGTAACTGATTGAATTACAAAACTTCTAATTCTTAATCCTCTCTCACGGAAGTATTTATCAAATTCTTGTTGATCCATCATTGTTCTAATTTCATCAGTTTGGCTTGGAAGTTCAAGAACTGGTGTCTTATGAACAGAGTTACCTAATTCATTCATTAAATTTTGAAGAACGCCTTCAACTTCTTTACCCATTTGTGAAACTACATCATCTTTTCTATATTCACTAGCTGTTCCTGCTACTAATGACATAAACGCTGCTGGGTCACTAATTTGGAATGTATATGTACCATAGCAACGAATTTTAACTGCTAATGGCATCATTGAATTTGTCATTTCATTTTTATATGGATGTGACCAATCTTGGAAAGCTACTGGTGAGCTTGTACCAAATTTATTGTCAGTTATTTCTTTTAAATTGAAGAAATAAACTGTTTGTTTTTGTGAACTTTGTCCAGCAAATGTGAATCTCTTCCACATTTCTTTGAAAGATTCTTTGAAGTCTCCTGCAAAGAATGATGGAGTTGATGAATCATTAAATTCATAAGTTCCACCTTCAGCTGTAGCATCAATTACACGACCATTGTCAACGATAACAGCACATTGTCCTGGATCTACAACTATAATACTTCCATTTGAAATAACACCAGATGGTGAAGTAACAGCTTTCATTAATAAGTTCTCTGGCATATTTGGACATCTAATCGCCTCTTTGTATTGGTCTTTTAGTGTACTTCCAATTGCACTTTTTCCAGTATTCATAACTGAGTCAATTGCTTGTTTGATTAATCCCATAAATTAATCCTCCTAATTAAATATATTTATTATTTTTAAAAATGATAACTAGATTATTGTGGTCTTTCTAAATTGTCTAATACCCAATCATATTGTTTTGTAGTTATTACACTATGGCAATATGGGCATCTTCCAGTTGATGTGATTTCAGTAGGTGCTCCACAATTTGGACAATTTGTAGTTTTTGTTCCTTTTTCACTCTTCGTTCCATCGCTTTCAGCTTTTTCTGTTGGGAATTTAACTAGAGTTACTATTACTTTTTTGTCTATTTGAGTTGAAATTAACTCTTGTAATTTATCTATATTTTCTTGATGTTTAAATGCATTTTTTAAAATTATTTCACTTTCACTTCCAGGTGTTGTAATAATTCCAACATTATAATCATCTAACATATAGGCCCTAGAATTTGCTATAGCTTCTTTCATGTCTGCAAAGCCTTCAGTTAGTCCTTCTAATATAGGTTTTAAGTCAACTTCATTTTCTAACTCTATACTGCTTAATGAGAATTCCTTTTTTACTGATGTTTTTACGAATGTTAATCTATAAATATGATATGTTTCTCTGTTTGGATCTCCTCTTAAAACAGTTTTAGATGTAGCATCAATAATATAGTCTGCCATTCTTGTTTTAAGGTCAATAGTTAATGTATCCATTCCTTTAACTTGTGTAAAGTTATAAAGATGTGCTTCATTAACCATAATTCTTTCGATAACATTGATTTGGTTCTTATCAATATATCCTTGTAATTGAGTTTTGTGTAACTCAAATAATTTATCAGATTCTAGAACTCTAACCTTTTCCCAATCTCTTTCAGTCCATGCATTTTGTAATTTTATAAAAGTAGTCTTTGCAAAAGATTTAAATTCTTCTATATCAAAGTCTGGGTCATGTTCTTTTATTTGTCTAGAAACTTGGTCATCATGATTTTCCATAACTAGATTTTGATTTCCAACTGTATATGTTGGGATAACTTCTTTATCCATTTTAGTTGTTTGACCCTTATTTTGAGATCTTGAGTATGCAACTATAACAATTATAATTACTAAAACCACTAATAAACCGAATCCTCCAATACCACCTGAGCCTGAGTCATAGTCATAGTCTCTGTCATAGCCACTATAGCTACTTCCTCCGCTATAACTATATCCTCCTCCACTATAACTGCTACTACTTGATGAAGATGAACTAGAACTATAGTCTTCAAAGCTTCCTACATCAACTTTTATTCCATTAAGGTCTACTTCTTGAAATGTTACTAATTTACTTACATTATTAATTAAAAATGCAGAAGCAGCAATTGAAGCAATTACTAAAAAGACTAAAAGAACTTTCTTCATCATTTTTCTCCTTTGATTAACATCGCTTTTATTTTACATTAATTAAATAAGCTTTTCAATTTTTTATTCTTAGCTTCATTTTTTCTGGCTCTATTAAATATTTTTGTTTATTATTTGTTTATTATTT
>DGSM01000003.1:3806-14099 GCA_002393975.1 Clostridiales bacterium UBA4362 | reverse complement strand
AGAATCTAAAATTACATAATCATTAGTTGTTACTGACTAATAGATATAAGAAGAATCATCTGTATCACGTAATACACTATATCCATTACTACCATTTGTACTATGCCCTAAAGATACATCCTAATTAGGATAAATCAACATAGTCGCCATTAATTTTTTCACCTCATTTATTATATATTCTAAGGTTCTTTTGTTTCTATAATAAGTGTTGTTCCATCTACGGAATAAAAATTCTAATCAATGAAAGGAAGATCATTTACCTTAGTTTTTCCATCCCCAATTTTAGTGCCTGCATCTGTATATACTATGATTTCATTTTTTTTTGGAATAAAATTTTTTGCTTTATCCCAATTTTCAGTAGTATCTTTTTTTATATAAGTTTGTTCTTTTATCATTATTTATCACACACCAATAAAAAAAACGCCTAGGGATATAATTATCCCTAGGCGAGAAAAAATTATATCCCTTATCGTTTCAAAGTTTTATAATTTATTTTTTATATAAAGTTCTTATCATTTCAAAGAACTAAAAGTTAATTAAGCAAATGTAACAGTAGCAGTTTTTTCTGTTGCGGTGAACGCAGGAGTGATTTCCTCAGAAGCAACAGTAACTTTACCATCAGTGCCTGCAGCATTAACAGTAGTAGCAACAGCAGGTGTAACACTCTTAGAAGTGCCTTCAAAAGAAGCAGTAAAGGTTGGCTAAGTTACAGTGGCATCAGTTGTTGTATAAGCAGGAGAAGCACTAAGAACTGTACCAGTGCCAGAAAAGGAAGCTTCTGCAGAAGCACTAGAAATACCAGAAACAACACTCTAAGAACCAAAGGTTGGAAGTGAGCCAGTAAGACTTGGATCAACATAAGTTACAGTACCAGATGCAGTAACAGCTTGAGCAGTTACAGCATCAGTAAAGACTAACATTTCAGCATCATTTTCATCAACAGAAACAGTAACACCAGCAGTAGCAAAAGCACTCTTAGTATCAGCACCTTGGGTCATGCTACCAGCTTGAAGTTGGTAAGCAGTACCAGCATCAGTAACAGTAGCAACAGAAACATTGCTAGGAGTTACAGTAACATTAGAAACAGTAACAGTACCAGCAGGAGTATAGTTAGCAACACTTGTACCTTCAACAGGAGCAGCAGCAGAAATAGCAACAGAAGTTGTCTTATCATAAGAAGCAGCTGCGGCTGTACCAGCTTCAACTGTTACAGAACCAGCAGGAGTTACATCAAGAGCACTATAAGTAGCAGGAACAGAAACAGAACTTGCTACAACACTATATTCACCAGCAGCACCAGTACTAAATTTTGACATACTATCAATAGTAGTAACTTTTACAGAACCACTATCAAGATAGGCAAGAGCACCAAGTTCAAGAGCCTATTGTAATTCAGCCTTAGTAATATTATCGGCCATATCAAGGCCAGCAATTTCAAAAGTCTTTAAAACATAAGCATTTTCAGAACCAACTACACGCCATGCAGTACCATCATATAACCATTCAGAACCATCAGCTTCAACAACAAAATCACCAGCAGCAGGAGATTCTACTGTTGTATGATCAGCTTCACTACGAAGATTAAGAATATCACCGACAGCACCAATTTGACGATTAACAAAATCATAAACTTGATCAGATGTTACAAGACCAGTACCGCCATCAGCAATAGAAGTAGCCACATTTTCAAGAGTTGCATTACCAAAAGTATCAAGAATTGCACGAACAGCGGCATCCTTGATATAATAAGTAGTATTACCAAATTTTACCTTAGAAAGAACATTATCATTATTCGCATAAGTTTGCGCCATTTTTTTATTTCCTCCTTAAAATGAAAAAACTAATAATTCATTATTGCTATCAATTTCAGCTTTATATCGCAAATCTAATTCATCAGTAATAGCTTTTTGAGTCATAGTGCCATCAATATTATATCCAGTTTCATTATATAGTTTTACAATACCTGGAATATCAGATGTTGCATTAACGAAATGATCTTGAATACATATATAATTAGTCCCATCAAAATAATATACTTTTCTAGCACTATCATCAATATAAATTTTATTCATCATTCTTGCCATTGGAATAGTATGCATAGTATCCTAATAAAATCCAGAATTATAATAATATCCATGTAATACTGGATTTCTTAAATCTGCATCAGTATATTGGAGTTGAGCGAAAGTTGAATAACCATCTCCAACTTTCGCTCTTAATCCATCTTTAGCAGTATCGACTAATACAACTTCACCATTAGCAGGAACAAAAAAATTTTCAACTTTTTTAAAATTATAATCATTATCACGACGAAGCTAAATAGTTGCATTTAAAATGTTCATTGCCCAACCTCCTCTTCTGAGGGTGCTGAACCTCCATTTACATGCGTTACTTCACTGATAGCATCATCTATCATTGACTAGATAGATCCAGGAGTCTCAGTATTACTATTCAATAAATTAATAGCTGCTCTTAAAGGCTCGATTTGCGCATCAATATATTCTCTTAAACGCTTTAAACCTTCTGCATCTAAATATTGTTTATCAGCCATTATTTATTATTCAACTCCTTTCACAAATTATAAAATAATTATTCGCCAGGTAAGGTTTGAGTTTCTTCCCTATTATCAGTGATGTTAGCAGTTACGCCATCATCAACGAGAACAGAGATGTCTCCGTCAGTTCCATTAAGAACCATATCTTTACCAATGTTAAGTTCCATGCTATCAACAGCAGGATAGTGTGCAGTTTGATCATATACAACAGCATAAGGACCAACGACAATACGACTATCGCCAACTTTACCCTTAACACCAGTTGCGCCATTGGCATTAATTACGCCACCATTAAGATTGACTTGACCACCACGCATAACAATACCAGCGCCATCAGAGATAATTTCGCCACCATTCATAGTAAAGGAACCATCGTTTGGCATATAAACACCTGCGGCAATATAACCAGCAGAAGTAATATGAGCAATAAGTTTACCACCATTCATTACAACGTTAATATTACCATTGCCAGGACTACCTTGTCCCATAATTGGGCAGTTGTCAGTGCATTCAAATGTACCACCATTAATTTCAAGTGCAGCGCCTTTTTGTGCAACAAGAGCGCCCTCTCTGGCTGTAAAGTTACCACCATTAACAGTAATCTTTGCATTACTACCAACTGCATTAAGGCCCCAAGCATTAGCCTGAACATTACCATTACCTTCGATAACTAATTCACCAATAATATTTACATCATTACCTGCAACATTTAAAGTATTACCGCCAAGATCTAATACAACTTTCTTGTCAGCAGGAACAGAAAAGCTATTATCAATACTCATATTAGAATTCATAGCTACTTTGACTTCTGGTTGATCATTAGCTACCATCGCTTTAAGACCCGCAACATCACTAATGACTGCACTTTCTCCACCATAAAGAATAGCATCAACTTGTGGAATTGTCATGCTTTGAATATCTTCACTCTTTGCATATGGACTAAGATCAACTGTAGTGCCGAATTCATCCCACATTTCTCCATTCCAAGCAGCATTCATTCCAGTATCAATGATATTATAAACATCACCTTCACTTGGATTTTCAATTGCTTGAAGAGCTTCAAGATTTGCGACATTTCCTTTAAAATGATATACGCCAGTTACTTCTCCACGAAGAGCGTCAAGATCTGCATCAGTTGCGTAATCTTCTAATTCTACTTTAGTTGCGTAATCATTTAAAGAACTTGCAAGAGCATAATCATTAAGATCAGAAGTCTTTGCATATTCAGATAAATCTTGTCCTTCTGGAATATCGCTTTTTTTAGCATAATCTGCAAGATCGGCTTCGCGCACTAAGTCTTCAGGAAGAACAACTTGCTCACCTTTACTTACTTTTCCACTGAGCCCATTATTAATGTAATCAACTAATCTTTCGAGACCTTCTTGGTCTAAATAATATTTAGCAGACATTTAATTACTCCTTTCCGAATAATCTATCAATATCTTGTAAAGGAATACTTTGAATTTCCATATCACCCTAAATAGTATCCCCATTTAATGTTGGTTTATCTTGTAAGTCATTATAACTCATGGACGGAGTTGCTGCTACGCCAGTATCAACAGCCCCTACAAACCAATTGCCATTTCCTCCAATATAAGGAGTATCGCCTGATTTTCCGACCAGACTTTCAATCCATTGCTGTTCAGAACCAGAGTATCCATTCTTTACAGCGATTTCATAGGCAGACTTTCCTGGATCACCTTTGTCACCTTTAAGAGCGCCAGCACCAGCAAGACTTGCCTATACATATTTTTTTGCTAATGCATAGGTTACAAGATCGATAAGTCAGCCCTCCCTTTAAACTTCTTTCCATTCGCCTTTACTGTCTTTAACATAAACAGAACCATCATCTGTACATAATGCTGTAGAACCCTAAGCGCATTTTTTAGGAAGTGTTTCAAGGTCATCAGGAGAATCAATTACAAATTCACTAATATTATATTGAACTTGTCCATTAGTAGAAATCATATTCCATGCCATAATTATTCTCCTTTAAATTAATTTTCTTCTTCTTTCTCCTCAGCAGAAATGCCAATAGTATTTTTATACTTAGCTTCAACCATGGAGAACAATGCATCCCCTTCATGATTGCCACCAAGTTTATTATAAACAATATGATCTGCCAAGAGCTATTCATACTCTTTAACATCAATCACATGATCTTTTTTTAAGAGTTTATGACAATCATTTTTGAAGTTGCGGCCTTGCATTGACAACATGCCATCACGAACAGTATCAATTTCGCTATGAAGTTTCTTATCAGCTTCAAGAAGTTCTTGATTTTTATCTTCAACAATCTTCATTAAGCTAGCTGAACAGGCCGCCATATCTTTCTACATTTGCTCTTTATGAGAATCAAGACCTTTTTCCATAGTCTTAATAATTTCATTCTCATGGTCAGTACGAGCGTTTTTTATGAGCTAAACATAATGTCTCGCCAACCAAGCAATCGTTCCACATATTAGGCCAAAGAAAACTTCAATCCAATATTTGGCAATGAACTCAATCAACTCAGCACACCTCTTTCTTTTATTTCTTCAAAATATATAAAGAATAAAATAGACCGATTAAAAAAACTCGTCCTTACTCAAATGAGAAGTGACGAGTTTCATTTTTATCTTTTACAAAAGTAGATGCTCCTAAACAAATAGCATCTGCTTCATCTTGTGTGCATTTTAATTCATATGTATTTAATACCCAGGCTTGAGCGTTTCGTTTCTATTCAGCACGTTGTTTTCCTTTTATTTCTAATTTACTTTTCCAAGTATTAGAACTAACTATCTAATAAGGTACTTTTAATTCATATAATAATTCTTGTGTAATGCCAAATATTTCAGCAAGAATTTTATAAGTAGAAACATTATTAATTTGATTCTACATTTGAATATCTTCAAAAGCAACTTTATTTATATCATACTAATCTATTAATTTTATAATAGTCTATCTATAATCATAAAGTCTTTCTCCAAGATCTTCACTTTTTAAATCAAATTTTCCTTTATCAATTAATTTTGAATCTTCAAAGATAGCGAATCCAGTAATATGACTAGACTAATCTAATGCTAATAATCGCAATTAGCCAGTTGAACCAAACCCTTGGCCATTGCGGTCGCCAACTGCTTGGTCATCCTCTGTTGTATAATATTTCATAAATACTCCTTGACCAATACGTTCCTCTTTATTTATGTATACTATTTCATCAGTAAAATTATACACTTGGAACATAATATGTCCTTGTTCATTCTCTGGCGCTGTATCAGGTCCATAGTAATCAGTATCAATTATACCAATTCCATTGGCTAACATAAGACCTTTCTTTTTAGGAGTAGAACTACGCAATGCTAATTGTAAAAAATAACCTTCATCTATCTTACATTTAATTCCAGTAGGAATTAACTTAATAGTTTTAGGTAAAATCGCAATATCTTCTGCACATTCAAAATCATAACCTGCGCTTCCGGCAGTTGCCCGCTTTGGCAAATTTACATCAGGAAAAGTACTAACTCTTTCAAATTTCATAATTAAACTTCCTCAAAATTAATCTTATAAGTCATTTCAGGATCTTTCTCTTCTGTAAATACGAGCTTTGCTTTACAAAGTTCATAACTATCAACAATTTCACCTTTGACTTTAATATACTTGGTTGTTCTACTAAATGACACACATTCAAAACGTCCATCAGTTCTTAATCTTTCATGAAGAGCATCAGCATCTTCAACAGTATGTACTCGATAAGTAATTACAGTATTAATTAAATATTCCATTTTAAATTACCTCAATTTTCATATCAATTCCATTATTATAATTTGCCATCGCATATGCACGAGTGCGATCTTCTACTACATCAGCATAAGGTCCCGCAAGAACAATTTTTTCATATTTACCAGTTTGATATTCAGTTGCCATAAAATCACAAATATCTTCAAATGTTCCAGTAAATAAAGGCCAATTATCAGCACCTTCTTTAACTGCTAAAACCTATGCTGTCATGTCAAACATATTAAAATTACAATACATTAATGGCATTCTATAATCCCCCAATTATAATTAAATAATTTAAACATTTTTACTTCATCATCTTTTTGAACCCAACATTCAAGACTTTTTTTATCAGTATCATAATCAATATCTTTAATGTCTCCATGCTCTTGGAGTAATTCAATAATTAAATCTTCAAATTTATCAGGGCTATTTGTTTTACGCACTCGCACAACAGTATAATAGTTATCTTCACGGCACATAAGCATAAAATAACCTAACTTTTTAAATTTACGAAGAATTTTTTTACAAGGCTCTAACTCTGCCGATGTTGCTCTTATAGGTAATGTTTTTACAACCTACTAACTCATTTCATATAAAGTCATTTCTAAATAACTCCTATCTATCTATATCTAATAAAAGTATATCATTTTTTTTTAAAAAAAGCAAGAATAAATATATTGATTTTTTTTAAATATTTTGATATAATATTAATAGAAAAAAATAAAAAGGAAAATTTTTTATGATACAAATACAAGTATTGCCTGTCCAAAATCAAGGACAAGCAAATGAATATTTACGATCATATCAACGAGAATATCCAAAACGTAAAATTATTGGAATATCAATGTCTCCATGTGAATTTCCTGGAGGTTGGTTTATGACTATTACTTATGAGGTAGAAATATGAAACATTATCTTTTTAAAGGATACGCTAAACAAAAAGGGAAAGATGAATGGAATAAATTTCTTGATACAGCAATTTTTGCTTGTCCAGATAATGAAAATCCATATAATTTTTTTGATCCTCAATTAAAACAAATGTTTGATTATTGGTTAATTGAATATGAAGAAGTAAAAAATACTATGTTTGAAAATAATTAAAAAGGAGTTGATAAATTATGGCAGTATATGCGTGGGCTGACCTTCATGGACGCATAGATATTTTTCTTAAAGGATTAACATATCTTAAACCAGAAGATAAAGTATATTTCTTAGGCGATGCCGCAGACAGAGGTCCAGATGGTTGGGAAATTATAAAAGCAATCATAGAAGATCCTCGATTTGTTTATATCAAAGGAAATCATGAAGATCTTATGATTAAAGCTATTGGTCATTATTCACCAGATCATTTTAAAGATGATTGGTTTCATTGGGATGATAATATGAACCTTTGGTTTTATAATAGTGGAGAAGTTACTTATAATGCTTTTATGAACGATACTACTATCAATCCAAAAGAGAAAATAGAAATTCTTCACAAGATTGCGGCCTTTCCATTTTGCGCTGTTTATAATAATGTTAAAGATCAAAGAGTTCTTCTTTCTCATGCTGGATGTGATTGCTTTGAAGCAGCAGAAACCTGGGATGAGGAAAAATTTATTTGGGATAGAAACCATCTAATGTTTTATGATACATGGTATGGAGATCCTGATGAAGTAATTGTTCATGGGCATACTCCTATTGAATTAATGATTAAAGAACAAGAAAAAAATATTAGATGGCTTACAGAAAAACATATGCGCGAAGGCGTTGCTGGAGATCATCTTATTGAGCCTCAGCCTTGGTCGGGCAAAGGTGCTTATTGGTATGCTAAGAATCATAAAGTAAATATTGATACTGGTGCAGTTTGGAATAGTACAAGTGTATTACTCAATCTTGATACATGGGAAGAAACAATAATTGACTGTCCGCCTCTTAATACAGAAGATTGAAAATATATAAATAATATATTATAATATATTTAGAAAAAAAGAAAGAGGTGTATATTTATGACCAAGCATGATGTATTATATATTATTGGAATGTTTTTTATTGGATTAGTAATTTCATTGATTTTTACATGGCCAACTATGTGGCTATGGAATTATTTAATGCCAAGTATTTTTGGACTTCCAACTTTGACTTTTTGGCAAACTTTTGGACTTCAGGTATTAGCAAGTTGTTTTCTCCCAAGTCGTTCTCAGGGAGGTAAGAACTAATGTCTGGATATGAAGCGCATACTTTTTGGTGTATTAAATGTGGGCAAAGAGGTCTTGACATTCAAAGAAAAGTAAATCATCGTCATGGAAAACATCATAGAAAGAAATTGTGGTGTCCATGGTGTAAAATGGAAGTTAATCATATCGAGTGTCGTAATGATAAAGAAGTAGAAGAATTTAAAGAAAACTTTGCCGCAGGGTTATATAAAGAAGAACTTGAAGAAAGTCTCGAAGTAATTAAAAAAGAAAATTCAGTTTGGAGTTGATACTATGACTTTGTATATTATGTGTGGCGTTCCTGGCGTTGGTAAAAGTTATTTTGCTAAAAAGAAACTTATGGAAGGCCCAGGATGGAAATATATTTCTCGCGATGAAATTAGATATTCTATTCTCAAAGATGGAGAAGATTATTTCTCTCATGAGAATGAAGTATTTGAAAAATTTATTATCGCAATTAAAAATGCTTTTAATGATGATGGCGTTTTTTATGTAATTGCTGATGCCACTCATCTTAACTGGGCATCTCGTAATAAATTGCTTAGAAATCTTGGGAAATCTCTCAATAATGTAAAAGTAATTCCTATTATGATTACTGCCGATCCTATTACTGTTAATGAACAGAATGAACAGCGCACTGGACCTGCTTGTGTTGAACGATCTGTAATTCGGCGTATGACTGCCTCTCTTACTGATCCTAAAACCGACCCTTATAATTATACTGCTATTATGTATGTTGATAATAGCAAACATGAATTGGTAGAAAAACCTAAATTTATGTATCATAAAAATGATATAAGAATGAAGGAAATTCCTATCAAGGAAGTTTTGAAAAAATGAAGTATGATCATTAGATATATAAAAATTATGGTATAAAAGATTATTATTGTCAAATTTGTCATAATAAACTATAGCATACATCTAAATTAATATTAACGTCTTATCCTATTGATTGGGTATTAGAATGTCATAATTGTAATATTGATTATTATTTATTAGTAGATGGAATATTATGTACAGAAGAAGATTATAATAATAGAGTATATCAATATTATGAAAGGGGATTATAAAATGGCTATATGGCTAACATCAGATTTTCATTTTGGTCATGAAAAAGAATTTGTTTGGGAAAGACGCGGATTTTCAGGATGGGAAGAAGCAGCCGAAGAAATTATTGAGAATTATAATTTACTTATAAATGATGAAGATATTGTTTATATATTAGGCGACTGTATGTTAAAAAATGACGAGTTTGGCATCAAATGTTTAAAAGAACTTAATGGTAGAAAATTTCTTGCTATTGGAAATCATGATACTGATGCTCGTATTGAAAGATTTAAAATAGAAAATATTTTTGAAGATATTCAAGTTGGATATAGAATGAGATCAGGAAAATTTTCATTTTGGCTTACTCATTATCCAATGATGATGGGTAATTATAAAGATAAACATCCTGTATGGAATTTATCTGGACATACTCATCAACCCGATAAATTTGAAAATGGTGATAAATGTATCTATAATATCTCTCTTGATGCTCATGAAAATTGTCCAATTTCTTTAAGTGAAGTTATTGAAGATATAAAGATTTATCGAATAGAGCATCCACCTATTGTCAATTAGTATTAATATATTTATCCTAAAATTCAATATATTTGAAGGAGGGGATAAATATGTTTGGACTTGCTAGTGCTATTACAATAAGAACTCTTTGGTATTCATTAGCCTTTTTAGTGATGATGCTTCTTGGTGGAGCCATGTATGAACAAAGAATTTATAGTA
>DGSM01000003.1:0-3671 GCA_002393975.1 Clostridiales bacterium UBA4362 | reverse complement strand
TTTTTATGGCTATGCTTGGCTTTGTGCATGGTGTTTTATCAATTTTTCATATGATATTACCTTTATAAAGGAGAATATATATGGACCCAGTAATTATAGGGGTGTGTTTATGTGCGGCGTTTGTGGCATTTGTCTGGTGGAATAATAATAACACATTCCGACATTGAAATAGAGGTGCGCGAATGCGTGCCTCTATTACTTTTTTTTTGCGTGGATTTCGCGGACGGCCCTGATCCCAAAAAAATCGCGTATAGGAAATTTTTTGAGGAAATGCGCGAACCAGGTTAATCCGGCCGGAAAAGTCTAGCAAATGCCGTCCGGATTAAGCGCGAAAACCGCATTCTCTTTTTTATATTGATAATTTACAAAAAATATATTATAATATATATAGAAAAAATTATAAGGAGTATATTATAATGGCACATCAACCTGAATTTACTTATGATGAAACATCTGGTATTTGTGGATGTTCAATTTTTCTTGATGATTTTCTATAGGGATTTGGAATTGCTCAATGCGCTGAACAAGATCGTGATATGATTAGTGAAAAGACTGGTATGCATATCGCAGAATTGCGTGCGCAAATCAATCTTCTCCAAAATTATAAAAACAGAGAACTTCATCCAGAACTTAAAGCATATAAACATCTTCTTGGCACAATGGTAAATAGCCCTCGATACAACCCCAATTCTTATGAAGCCAAGAGATTGAATAAAGAAATTAAAAATGTTGAAAAAGCAATTGCCGAAATCAATGAAGCAATTAATAGCGCAAAACTTGATCTTTATTCTTATATCAATACAAAGGAACATATTTACCAACGTATTCGAGCCAATGATCATGAAGGCTATAAAGATGAAGATACTGAAACGCTTTTGAAAGATATTGGAGTATATGAAAAATTTACAAACAAGACCTGATGTAAAATTTTATTCTTTATATGCTCTAAGACATAATTATAAAAAACTTCAAAAATCTAAAGAACATATTATTATAAGTAGTGATTGCTTTTGGCAAATTAATCCATCAATGCTTCATGGGATAGATTATGAAATATATAACCCCAATAAAGATTGGATTAATGCTCATAATTTTAGTCCTAGTTTTCAATTCAATTATAAAGAAATGATTGCTGCGGCAAATTGTAATGATGAAAAATATGTTGATGAAGTAATATTTGTTGGAATGCCTTGGGAGTTAGATAAAGCAAATAAATATTTTGGCGATGGAATGCTGATAGATGGTTATGCTGAATAATCTATCAGCATTTTTATTTATATTGGGTAAAAATAAATAAAAATATCATCTTACTTTTCATATTTAGTATGGAGAGGAAGTGGTCATTATTCTCAATTATGTTTTATTAGGAATGTTGATTTACGCAATCGGTATTCCAGTATTAGATGAACTTAGTACAATTATTGTTCAAGGTTTAGAAGTAATAAAAGGAAAATTCCTTTTAGCCGCCACAGATGTATAGAATAAAATTAATGAAACTTCTGAAAAAGAAGAAAAATCCTATACAAATGTAATCGGTTTTCAAATACCAAGTGAGCAAGATTATGAGGAGGACTACGAAGAAGATGACGAATGATTATAGATTTTATGACACTTGTTCATTATTATTAAGAGCAGAAAATCTCTTTGATACTGATGAACATTTTGCTATTTCATCTATTACTCTTGAAGAGTTAGAAAACATCAAAACTTCTACTAAAAAAGACGCAGATACGAAATATGCAGCAAGACAATTATTACATGCTTTAGATGAACATATCGGTGAATATGATACGCATATCTTTACAGAAGATATGTTAGTACCAATAGAATAGAAACAATTAACAATCACAAATGATATGAAAATCTTGGCGACTGCGCTTGACTACAATAAGCGTAATGGTAAAATTCTCTTCGTCAGTAATGACTTATCATTACGAACTATTGCGGGATTATTTTTAAACGAAGACCAAATAGCATCAATAGCAGAAGAAAATGATGATTATTCTGGCTATATTGATATAACATTAAGTGATAAGGAAATGGAAGATTTTTATTCTTATCCTAATATTAATTATTTTAATGCTTATATAAATGAATATATAATTATAAGAAATCAACAAGGAGATATTGTTGATAGAAAAATATGGACTGGTGATGAATACAGAAATATTAGTTTTGAAACTTTCGACTCAAAACATTTTGGACGTATTAAACCATTAGATATTCAATAGCAAATGGCCGCAGATAGTTTTACACATAATAAATTAACAATGATAAAAGGGCCGGCCGGCAGCGGAAAATCTTATCTTGCTCTTGGTTTTTTATTTAATCAATTAGAAAAACATTGTATAGATAAGATTATTGTTTTTTGTAATACTGTCGCTGCTAAAAATTCAGCAAAATTAGGATACCTCCCAGGCACTCGTAATGAAAAACTTTTAGATAGCCAGATAGGGAATCTTTTAAGTTCAAAATTAGGAAGCCGTATGGAAGTAGAAAGACTTATTGACGAAGAACAAATAATACTTCTTCCAATGTCTGATATTCGTGGATACGATACATCAGGAATGCGCGCAGGCATTTATATTTCAGAAGCGCAAAACCTTGATATCCCACTTATGAAACTTGCTTTACAACGTATTGGCGATGATAGTATTTGTATTATCGACGGTGATGAAAAAACACAAGTTGATGATATTAATTTTGCTGGTTCAAATAATGGTATGCGTAGAGCTTCTAAAATTTTTAGAGGCCATGATATTTATGGAGAAATTGAATTAAAATAGATTCATCGTTCATTAATCAGTCGAATTGCGGAGGAAATGTAATGACTGTAGAAGAGACAATATGGTCTTTTTTAAAATAGAAAAATCTTCCAGACTTTGCCATCGCTGGAATAATGGGAAACCTTTAGGCAGAATCTGGATTAAAGTCTAATAATTTAGAAGATACTAAAAATAAAACTTTTGGTATGTCTGATGAACTTTATACTAAAAGTGTAGATAATGATACATATAAAAGATTTTATTATGATGAAGCAGGTTATGGAATTGCGCAATGGACAACTAATCGGCGCAAACGTAATCTCTATTTTTATTGTAGAGGAAAAAATAAATCAATTTCAGATTTAAATTGTTAGTTAGAATTTTTATTTCAAGAATTAGTTGATATGTCTTTATTGACAAAATTAAAACAATGTTCTTCAATTAAAGATGCTTCTAATATTATTTTATTTGATTTTGAAAATCCTTTAAATAAGAGTCAATCAGTTTAGGATTATCGAACTCGTTTATCTACAAATTTTTATAATAGATTAAAAGATTTACCAATAGAAACAGGAGGAAATAATAATATGAAGTATAATTCATCAAATACTCCTTTGAAATGTATAATGACAAATTCCTCTTGTTTTAAAGGAACAAGAAAAATGGACATCAAAGGAGTTCTTTGGCATTCTACTGGAGCAAATAATCCTACATTAAAAAGGTATGTACAACCAGATTAGTCAGATGCTAACTATCAAAAATTAATGAAATTAATTGGTAGAAATATGTTAGGTAATGATTGGAACCATATAGAAATTCAAGCTGGATTAAATGCTTGGATTGGGCAATTAGCAGATGGGACAATTACTACTTTACAAACGATGCCTTGGAATTATCGTCCATGGG
>DGSM01000127.1 GCA_002393975.1 Clostridiales bacterium UBA4362 | reverse complement strand
AAAACTAAATATAATAGTAGTATTTAATAAAAAAATGGATAGAGTTCTATTTTGCATTAGAGCTAAAGAACCTTATAAAGGACTTTATAATTTTGTTGGAGGTAAAGTTGAAGAGGGAGAAGAAAATGATGATGCAGCATATAGAGAACTTTTTGAAGAAACAGGTATTTCCCATGATGATATAGAACTTGATCATTTTATGGACTTAAATTATTTTAAATATGAAAACAATTTACAAGTTTATTATGGAATTTTAAAACATAAAGTAGATTTAGTTGAAGAAAAAAACAAATTAGAATGGTTGGATATAGATGATAATCTACTAGACAATTCTAAATTTGCTGGAAATTATAATATTCCTCATATAATTAGACAAATTAAGGTTTATTTACAAAACGATTATTAGAATATAAAACTATATAAAAATGATAATAAAAATATAAAAAATAAAAAAATAAAAAAATAAAAAAATAAAAAAATAAAAAATAAAAATAAAACATAAAACAGAGGTCCGAATTAATGGAAGAAATAAATAGATTTAGTGGAGTAACTTTTAATAATGAACAAATAGAAAGAAATAAAAAAGTAATTAAAGTTAGTATTGTAGGAATTATAGCAAATGTTTTTCTTGCTATATTTAAAGCTGTTATCGGACTTATGACAGGCTCTATTGCAATAGTTTTAGATGCAGTAAACAATACTTCAGATGTTGCTTCAAGTGTTATTACAATTGTTGGTACTAAACTTGCCAATAAAGCACCAGATAAGAAGCATCCATTTGGACATGGAAGAATAGAATATTTAACAGCTATGATAATTGCTGTTATTATAATGTATGCAGGTATTTCAGCATTAATAGAATCTGTTAAAAAGATAATAAATCCAACTACACCTGAATATAACACAATTTCTCTAGTAATAATTGTTATCGCAATTATTGTAAAGATTGTTCTAGGAAAATTTGTTACAAAAAAGGGAAAAGAATTAAACTCTTCATCTTTAGAAAATTCAGGGCATGATGCTCTTTTTGATTCAATAATTTCAACATCTACATTAATTGCTGCAATTATTTTTATAGTAACTAGCTTTTCTCTTGAAGCTTATTTGGGAATTATCATTTCATTATTTATAGTAAGATCTGGTATTGAAATGTTAAGAGAAGCAATCTCATCTTTACTTGGAGAAAGAGTGGATGTTGAACTTGTAAAAGATATTACTAAAATAATTTTGAGTTTTGATGAGGTAAAAGGGGCTTATGATTTAATTATTAATAATTATGGACCTAATACATTTACAGCATCAGTTCATATAGAGGTAGATGAAAACTTAACAGCTAAAGAGTTAGATGAATTAATAAGAAAGATTTCTGATAAAGTATATGCAGAAAAAAATGTATTAATTACAGCAGTAGGAATTTATGCAATTAAATATGATAAAAAGACTATTGAAATGAGAAAAGAAATAAAAAGTGTTCTTAATAAATATGAAGGTATATTACAATTTCATGCTTTCTATGTGGATGAAGAAACAAAAACTATTAGATTTGATGTAGTATTAGACTTTGATGTTAAGAACAGAAATGAATTGTTAGAAAATCTTTATAAAGAATTATCTAACAAATATAAAGGTTATAATTTGGCAATTGTTCCTGATGTAGACTTTAGTGTATCAAATTAGTATTAAAGCAAATAATTATAAAAAGTCATTAAATAATCGATAATTATAAAGAGTATTATATAGATAATAATAAAAATAAAAATAAAAATATAGATATAGATATAGATATAGATATAGAATAAAAAAACAAAGCCATTCATTTTAGAATGGCTTTTAGTTTATAATTCAGGACCATCATCTTTATCTGGTACACTTGCCGTTGTTATGGCTTGATTTTCTACTTCTGTTGCAGCAGGAACATATGATACTTTTTCAGACTCCTTATCTTTATTCTTTTGATCTTCTTTATATTCAAAATCAAAAGTAGGTAGAGGATTAAACCAATGTTTTTCTACTATTACTTTAGTATTTGATACTTGGTTTGCAATATCATTATTTCCCATAATCATATCAATTGTTGAGGATATATTTGATTGATTATTAGATTTGTCATCTATTCTATCTCTTTGGGAATCAATGTAGCTATTTACATCAAAGAAATTATCTATTGCTTCATCAAATCCATTGTCTTTGAAATACTCATGTCCTGTATATACATTCCCTTTAAGAATTAATCCTGAACCATCATATTCGGTCTCTGAAAGACACTTAGTATTAACATCGGCTAGATAGAAATTTACATCTCCAGGATCAGGAAGTAATATTAGTCTTGAATCTTTATCTGTGGTAGTTTGATTATGTTGATATAGTAAGTTTACAATTTGGTTTTTGGTATATCTGCCTAACAATTGATTAGATGCTTCTAATGCTTTTAACATTTGAGCTTCGGTGTAGTTTTCAGGATGTATTTGGAAACTAGCAAAGAAAGGAAGTAAACCTTTTTGAAACTCTTGAAATGTTTTTAGATATTCTTCTGAATGTTCGTTTATTTCTTGTGCTTTCTTAGATTCAGAAGCAGTATAAATATGTTCTGGATGAGCTGAAACATCGAAAGATTCTATATATTCTAATAATTGATCTCCATTTAAATTGTCGATTAATGATTTTTGTTCATCAGTTAAATATCCATAGCTTACTTGTGGATCAGTGTTAGCATTTGATGAATTAATAATTCCTTGTGCACCTAAAGTAAGACCTAAGGTAACTACTGCTGTGATAAATGCGACTTTTGCTTTAGTTAAGAATTGTCTACGGTTTTTTTCATATTTTCTTACAGCCATTTTATGAATTACTTCAGGAGATTCTTCTGGATATCTTCTTTTAAATTCTCTCTCAAAAGCCTTAATTTTGGCTTTTTTCATTTCTTCAACTTTGCCTAATAAAATCATTTTATATAGTTCCTTTGAAATTTATAATCCATCTTATTATATATATGAATAATAGCAATATCAATTGATATAATTGTATTGTAACTGAAATGAAAAGAAGTGGAAAAATTTAAATATTTTTCAATTTTAAAGTATTGATATAAAAAAATCGGTATGCTATACTTTTATTTGTAAGAAATAGAGAGGATACAAAAGAAGAATGGATTCAGAGATAGATTTAAAACAAATCTGGTTGATGATATGGAATAAGAAATGGATGATTTTAATAGTAGTACTAGTTTTTTTAATGTTGGGTAGTGTCTATACCTTTTATTTTGTGACTCCCGAATATACCGCTAGTACTACTTTAATTTTGGTTAAAAGTCAAAGTGATACTGAGGTTACGACTTCAGATGTTACCTTAAATGACAAATTAATTTCAACATATCGTGAGATGGCCAAAAGTGATAAAATAATAAATTTGGTGCTTCAAGAATATAATATTAAAGATATTTCTGCTGGTGAATTGAAGAACAAAATTGCTGTAACAACAGTTTCAGATACACAAATGCTAAAAATCTCAATTACAGATGAAGATCCAAAAATTGCTACTAAGATTGCTAATGCTTTAGCTGAAGTTTTTATTGACCAAGTACCAGAATACTTCAATTTAAACAATGCTAAAATATATCAAGAAGCTGTAATGCCAACATCTCCAAGTAATGTTAATCATGCTAGAGATATAGCTATAGCAGGAATTGCAGGATTTGCTGTTTCAGTATTGGTTATAGTACTTATAAGCATTATAGATGACACTATTAAGACTAGCAAAGATATTGAAGATGGAGTTGGATTAACTGTACTTGCAGAATTGCCAGACATTGATTTTGACAAATAAGGAGAACAAATGAATAAAGAATTAATTATCAATAATGATCCTAAATCACCTGTTTCTGAAGCTTTTAGATCATTAAGAACTAATATGCAATATTTAAAAAATGATAGTGATACGCAAACTATGGTTACAACAAGTACTGTTCAAGGAGAAGGAAAGACTTGGATAACAACTAATTTAGCTGTAGCTTTTGCACAACTTGGAAAGAAAACTTTATTGATAGATTCAGACATGAGAGTTCCAAGAGTTCATAAGATATTTGAAATGGATCAATATCCTGGACTATCAAATTATCTTTCTAAAATTTCACAAACTGGTAGAAACGAAGATTATACTTTAGATAGTGTTATTAAATATTCTGAAATTAAAAATTTAGCTTTGATTTTGGCAGGTAGCATTCCTCCAAATCCTTCAGAGTTATTATCTTCAAATCGCTTACAACAATTAATAGATGAAGCTAAAGAAAAATTTGATGTAATTATTTTTGATGGTACTCCTTGTTTATTAGTAACAGATGCTATTATTATTTCTAGATTAGTAGATTCAACTATTATTGTTACTTCTAACAGAAAGACAAAATTAGATGATTTAAAAGAAGTTAAAAAAAGAGTTGAGAATGCTGGAGGTCATATAGCTGGAGTTGTACTTAATAGAGTAAAAGAATCATCAAAGAAATATGAGAGCAAGTATTATTATTCTTCTGATAAATCAGGAAGAAAACGTCGTTCTAATCATTCTAGTAATTATGGAAAACATTCAATAGAGAGTGATATTTTTGAAGAACAAGAAGAAATTAAAGCAGCTTTAAATAGCGAATTTAATAAAGATGAAAAAGAAGAAGATAGAATCGAAGATAAGATTTCTCAATCAATGAGTGATACTAGAACAAATCGCTTTGAAAATATAATTCAAGATGAAAATCTTATTGACATTGAAAATATGGATGCTCGTGGGACAAAAAGTGGAAAACGCTTTTCTGAAACCTCAAGTGTTATAGATTTTGCTGAGAAAAAAGCCGAACCTGAAAAAGTAGCTAAAGAAGAACTAGAAGATGCGGCATCAGCAAAAAAACCACCTACAAGGAAAAGCTCCTCCTCAAAAAAAAAAATTCAGGAATCCGAAGAGGGAAATCTAGAGAAGAAGGTGGACCCAGTCGAAGCAGATCTAGAAGTTAAAGAAGACAAGCTTGAAGCGATTGAGGAAGAAATAAAAAAAGAGAAAGCTAAAAAGAAAACAAAAGAAGAAAAGGAAATAATAAAAAAAGAAAAAAAGGCTGAGAAGGAAACTAAGAAAAAAGAAGCAACCAAGAAAAAGGAAACTACAAAAAAGACAGCAACGAAGCCTAAAGGAATAGTAAAAACGACTAAGGCAAAAACTTCTACTACTAAAAAAGAAGAGAAAAAAGCTACACCTAGAAAAACTAGAGCAAAAGTTGTAACAAAAGTTGATGCTGAAGAGGTAAAAGTTAGAAATACATTAAGGGAAAAGATATTAGATTTATTTACAGAAGAAGTAGATGAAGAAGAATAATCAAAATAAATGAAGGTAAAACTAATATGATTGATATTCATACACATATTCTTCCAGGAATTGACGATGGATCTAGAGACTTTGATCAAAGCCTTATAATGGCAGGAGAAGCATATAATGCGGGGTTTACAGAAATAATAACAACCTCGCATTATATGACAAATGTTTATGAAGCAGATAAATCAACAAGAGAGAAACTTATAATAAAGTATCAAAGATTACTGGAAAAGAATGATATAGAAATACAACTACATAATGGAGCAGAAATCTATTTTTCAGAGGATTTTCCTGAATTGGTTAAATCAGGTCTTATTCCTACATTAGCAAATAGTCAATATGTATTATTTGAGCTACCATTGCGTAGTAAAGTAATATATATTGATTCTTGCATTTTTAAGCTAAAAAGAATGGGATATATTCCAATTATTGCTCATCCAGAAAGATATTCAGTTGTACAAGATGACATTCATCTTGCTGAAGAATGGGTGGAATGTGGAGCTCTTCTACAAGCTAATTTTGGTAGTACAATAGGATTTTATGGAAGAAGAGCTAAAAATACATTGTTTAAGCTTTTAAAAAAAGATATGATTAGTTTTTTTGGATCTGATAATCATAGGGTAGACCAAATATATGCTAGTATGCCCACAATTATTAAAAAGTTGAAAAGAAAAATCGGTGAAGAAAAATTAAATGAACTAACTGAAGAAAATCCAAAAAAAATAATTGAACATAAGAGTTTGATATGATATAATCAAAAACCGAAGTAACATAGAAAAGAGGTATTATTTATGAAACAGTTTTTAGAAATTGAAGATGTTTACGCTAGAGAAGTCCTTGACTCAAGAGGAAATCCAACAGTAGAAGTTGAAGTTGTACTTGAGGATGGTTCATCTGGTAGAGCAATAGTTCCATCAGGAGCTTCTACAGGAGCTTTTGAGGCTGTTGAATTAAGAGATGGAGACAAATCTAGATATAAAGGCAAAGGTGTAACAAAAGCAGTTGATAATGTAAATAATATTATTTGCCCTAAAATAAGAGGTATGAATGCCTTAGATCAAGTTTTATTAGACAAAACTTTGATTGAATTAGATGGTACAGCTAATAAAGGAAAACTTGGAGCTAATGCAATGCTTGGAGTATCACTAGCAGTTGCTAGAGCTGCAGCAGATTCAGTTGATTTACCATTATATCAATATTTAGGTGGAGTAAATGGAAAAGTTTTACCAGTTCCTATGATGAATATAATGAATGGTGGAAAACATGCTGATTCAAGCTTGAATATTCAAGAATTTATGATAATGCCAGTTGGTGCACCTACATTTAGAGAAGCACTTCGCTGGAGTGCCGAAGTATTCCATACTTTAAAAGAAATATTAAAAGAAAAAGGACTAGCTACAGCAGTAGGAGATGAAGGTGGATTTGCTCCTATGGTTGATTCTGATGAAGATGCTTTAAAACTTATTGTTGAAGCTATTAAAAAAGCAGGATATAAATCATATGATGATTTTATGATTTGTACAGATGTTGCTGCTACTGAAATGTATGATGCAGCTGCAAAGAATGGACAAGAAGGAAACTATTTATTCTGGAAAACAGGACAAGTATATACTGCTGATGAATTAATAGATTATTATGAAGATTTAATAAAGAAATATCCAATCATTTCAATTGAAGATGGTTTAGCTGAAGAAGATTGGGAAGGCTGGAAGAGACTTACTGATAGACTTGGCGATAAAGTTCAATTAGTTGGTGATGATTTATATGTTACTAATACTGAAAGAATACAAAAAGGTGTTGATTTAGGAGTTACAAATTCTGTTCTTATTAAATTAAATCAAATAGGAACATTAACAGAAACTTTAGATGCTATTCAAATGGCAAATAGAGCTGGATTTACAGCAGTAGTTTCACACAGATCTGGAGAAACTGAAGATACAACAATTTCAGATTTAGTTGTTGGACTAAATGCAGGACAAATTAAAACTGGTGCTCCTTCAAGAACAGACAGAGTTGCAAAATACAATCAATTACTTCGTATTGAAGATGAATTAGGAGCAGCTGGTCAATATTTAGGAAAGAAAGCATTCTTTAATCTTAAGAATTTAAACAAATAAAATAATTATTTAAGGGATGATAATTTTTATTATCATCCTATTTTAATAGGAGATTATGATTATAATGAGTAAAAGAATATTGAGGATTTCTTTAATTACATTCTTTTTTATAATTGTTTTATGCATTTATAATGTGGTAAATGCTAATGAAATTGATAGTGTAAATATTGTAATAGAAATTACAGAAGATGGAATTGCTCATGTGCAAGAAGAGTGGCAAGCAACTTTAGATGAAGGAAGTGAACTTAAACATTCTTTTAATAATCTTGGTAAATCACAAATAATAAATTTCAAAGTAAAAGATGAACATGATAATGAGTTTACTTTAGACAATAATTGGAATTCTAATCTGGATTTAGAGTCAAAGAAAAATAAATGTGGAATGAAGACTACTGCTTCTGGAGTGGATTTATTTTGGGGTATAGGAGAATATGCTTCAAATGCTTATTTTCTTGAATATGATATAACAAATTTTGTGGTTGATCTTCCTGATGGAAATCAAATGATTAATTTCGAATTTTTCCAAAAAAATAGGGAAGAAATACGTCATGTTGGAATAAATATTCTTTCTGGTGAACTATTATTTAAAGATATAGCAGAAGTTTGGGGATATGGATATGATAATGGTCTTTGCCAAATAAATGCTATAGGAGAGATATATTTTAGTTCTTTAGGAAAATTAGAACCACAAGAAAGCGTACAAATAATTGCAAGATTTAATTCAGGTTCTTTTCCGAAAGTAACTACTAAATTAGATCATAATTTCGACTTTTATTATAGAGAAATATTTGGAGGAGAAGATATACTAGTAGGCAATAAAAAAGTGGTGCTTCTAGTACTAATTTGCATTTTTACAGGGCTAATTATATTTATAATTTTACTAGCTATAAGCAAGGGAAAAAAGCCTAATAAAAAATAGAAAATACTACCAAAAGCCACAATCCTAACATACAGAATAGATACATAATAAAAAATATCAAAAAATTACCAGTTTTGCTTGATTTTACCAAAAGTTGGTGATATAATATGTCTCGTAAGTAAGTTTTAAATTATTAAGGGGGCAAATCTTATGAAAGCTACAGGTATAATTAGAAATATTGATGGATTAGGCAGAATAGTAATTCCTATGGAAATCAGAAAAAAACTTGATATTTCTATAAAAGATCCACTAGAGATTCATGTTGAAGGATCTTCAATAATAGTTAAGAAATATGAACCAGATTGCGTATTTTGTGGTTCTTCTAGAAATGTTATTGAGTTTAAAGGCAAAAATATTTGTGAAAAATGCTTAAAAGAAATTAAAGAATAGATTTTATTTTAAAATAAAAATACAATTTTATTAATTGGCAATATGTAATATTGCCAATTTTTTTGTTTTTTGCTATAGTAAATTTGAGGTAATACAAATGACATCGTTATTATTATTAAAAATTGTTTTAACGAGCATGGGTGCTGTTACTCTAACTATAATATTAGTTGTTATAATAGCGAAAATACTAAAGTATACTATGCCAAAAAGAATACCAAAGAACTTACCATATTATAGTGAAATTCCTTTTGGAGGGGATTTATTCTATACATATGCTATTTCTGAATTTTATGAAATTAATCCTAATATATCAACAGATTTTCTTGAAGCATTATTATTAAAATGGATAAAAGAAGGAAAATGTGTAGTAGATAGTCAAAATCAAGATCCTAGGGAAAGTACTATATTTTTTACTCATGCCCAAGGATTTAAAAGAGACACAGAAGAAGCTCTATTCGAATTTTGTAGAGCAAATATTCCTGGTAGTAAAACTACAATTAGAAATTATCAAAAATTCATATTAAAGAATTTAATAAAAATAAATCCTATTCTTTCTCAAATACAAATGAAAGAATTTGATAAAATGAGAAATACTGGTGTAATTGAAAGAAATGCTAGAATAAAACCTTTTACTAAATTAAATAAGAAATACTATACTTTAGAATTTGTAGAACAAGTGAACCAATTATTAGGATTTAAAAAATATCTTATTGATTATTCAATAGTTGGTTTTAGAGGTAGCGTAGATAATGACACTTTAATAGATTTCTTAATTTTCTCACAATTATTAAATATTGATAGCGTTATGACTAAAGAGCTTGCAAATATTAATCCACTGATATTAAAAGAAAAATATGATAAATCAGTAGGAGTTAGTGATAATAATTCAGAGGATCAATAGTTTTCCCATTAACTTTAATAGAGAAATGTAAATGTGTTCCGGTGGTTGCTCCATTAGTGGGGTTGCCATCGGAATCTTTGTATGGATTATTAGTTATGCCATATACATTTTTAGGGCCAACAAATCCAATTAGATAATTTCTTTCAACTTTTTGATGAAGTGAAACATTAAAATTTGGACTCATATGACAATATGAGGCGCTGATATATGGATAATCATCTAAGTTTAAAACTATGGTATAGCCACCACCAGCTCCCCAAGAACAAAAAGTTATTTCACCAGATTCAATTGCATAAAGTGGTGTTCCTGCTGGTGCAGGAATATCTATTCCAGAGTGAAAAGAAGATGCTCCTTGAGTGGGGCTTTTTCTTTTTCCATAATATGAAGAAATATAAACATATCCTGGAATAGGCCATGCAAATTGGTCGCTATTCATTGATACACCGATTATAATCTATATATGAAGTACTATTAGAGTATAAAAAAGGAATGAAAAAAATACATGTAGTTAATATAATAATAAAGATAAAAGAAAAAAGTTTGTTTATGAGATCTTGCAAATTTTCTCCTAAGTGCCATGAAAAAAAAGACCTATAAAGGTCTTCAAAATGTGATTGGCAGGAGTACTAGGATTTGAACCCAGACCCGCGGTTTTGGAGACCGTCATGCTACCATTGACACCATACTCCTATATCTCTCACACTTAAATATGATAGCACAAAAATAAAAAAATAACAAGGCATTTTAAAATAAAAACTATAATGATATAATAATCTCAAATAATAGAAAGAGAAATTATGGAAAAAATAAAAGAATTAATAAAAAAAGTATTAACTAAAGAAGTTATTTTATATATAGTATTTGGTTTGCTTACTACTGCAGTTAACTTAGTATCTTTTTGGCTAATGAATAGTATACTTAACTGGAATGAAGATTTATCTAATGGACTAGCAATTATTTTAGCCATACTTGTGGCATATTTTACCAACAAGGATTTGGTCTTTCATTCTGGCGCAAATGGATTTAAAGAAAAAATATTTGAGTTCTTTAAATTTATTTTAGGACGTGTTTTTACTATGGTTTTAGAATTTGGAGGAGGGTTGATTTTTCTTTCAGAGGATAATAAAACTCAAAATTTTATAGTAAAGTTACTTCTAACAATTATTGTTATTATATTGAATTTCTTTATTAGTAAGTTTTTTGCATTTAAAAAGAAAGAGAATAAAGAAGATAATAAAGAAAATAATAAAGAAAAAGATTAAAAATAAATATAAAGGAAAAATGGAGAAAAGAATATAGAAAAAATAAAGATATAGATAAAGATTAAGATAATTAGATTAATATAAACTAGAGGAAATAAAAAGATTAATTGAAAGGATTATTATATGTGGAAATTTGAATCTGTTGGAGCTTTTGAAGGGAATCCTAAATGGGAACAAATTACAAAAAGAGAAGATAACATTTATGTTAGAGGAAATGATATGCGTTCTCCATTTGAAAGGGATTTAAATCGTATTCTTCACTCTACAGTTTATAGGAGATTAAAGAGTAAGACACAAGTTTTTTATTCGCCTATGAATGATAATATTTGCACTAGATTAGAACATGTTAATTATGTTTCATCAATCGCATATACAATAGCAAAAGCATTAGGCCTTAATACAGAACTTGCAAGAGCTATTGGCATTGGACATGATGTAGGACATAGCCCTTTTGGACATAAGGGTGGAATGGTTTTATCAAATATATCTCAAAGAGACATTGGAGAAACTTTTTGGCATGAGAAAAATGGGTTATACCTTATAGATAATATCCAATTATTGGAAGATAATGAAGGCAAAAAGAACAATATGAATCTGACTTATGGAGTTAGAGATGGAATTATCTCACATTGTGGAGAAGTAAATCAAAATGCTATTAAGCCTAGAGAAGAAGCAATTGATTTATATAGTTGCACTAGACCTGCAGAATATCAACCATATACATGGGAAGGATGTATTGTAAAAATTGCAGACAAAATTTCTTATTTAGGAAGAGATATTGAAGATGCTAGAAAAATAGGATTAATGGAGGGACATGAAGAAGAATTAGAGGCTCTTGGCAGAAAATTTACAGAAGATAAGCTTACTAATTCATTCATTATTAATACATTAATTACAGATCTTTGTGAGAATTCAACTGTAGAAGATGGATTAAAATTTTCTGATTATGCATTAAACTTAATGGATGAAATAAAAGCATTTAATGCTAAGATTATTTATAATAGTGAACTATTAAAACCATCAGATAAGTATTTTGAGATTTGCTTAAATCAAATATATGATACTTTAAGTGTATGTTATGATGGAATAAACACTTTAACTAAAATTGGGGAAAAAGAAAAATATTATCCAGTTTTAATTCCAGCATTTAAAGAATGGTTATTAACTTATGTTGATAGAATTGATAGAGGAGATTTAAATAATAAGATTGTTTATGATTTAAATAAAAAAGAAGATTATCTAAAAGCTGTAATTACATATATTTCTGGAATGACAGATAATTATGCTATGGATGTTTATAATGAATTAATTCAATATTAGTAAAAAAAAAGATAATAAAATAAAAAAGATTGGAATACAAAAATCCAATCTTTTTATGTTTGGTGGAGATGGTGAGATTCGAACTCACGTCCTAGAAAGATTCCATACCGATTTCTACGAGTGTAGTTTACTGAAAAAGTCTTAGGATAAATCTAGCCAAAGTAAACGAACAATGACTTATCTGCGTCCATAAAAGTGTACCTACTTAAGCTATGGAAACTTAAGCTTCGTTAACTACTTTAAATTGACACCGGGTAAAAGACAGTAGTCTTCTTTTAGCAGGCGTACGCCGCAATTAGGCAGCGTAAGCTAATTCTCTATTATCAGCTTTTATATTTAATTGCTTATTTTAAAGTGGCCATAAGCTCCACTACTCGCTACCAGTAATTCCTCTTACCAGTCGAAACCAATTACATCCCCATATATGATGTACAATAATTATTTTACCAAATAATGGTCATGTAGTCAAATATATTTATTCACTTGAATTAAAGAAATAAAATCTATATAATAAAGAAGAAAATATACAAAAAAGAGGAGTAATTATGAAAATCACCAAAATTCCTGCTTTAAAAGAATTAGCGAACAAAGTAAGATTAGACATTATTCAAGAGATATATTATGCAAAGTCTGGACATCCAGGAGGATCTCTTTCTGTAGCAGATATATTAACCGTTTTGTATTTTAATGAAATGCATATAGACCCAGAAAAACCAGAAGATCCAGCACGTGATAGATTAGTACTATCAAAAGGACATGCATCAAGCGCCTTATATGCTGTACTTTGTGAGAGAGGATATTTTCCAAAAGAAAACCTAGTAACATTTAGAAATGTAAATAGTATTTTACAAGGACATCCAGATATGTCTAAGGTACCAGGAGTTGATATGTCAACTGGTAGTTTAGGACAAGGATTATCTGTTGCAAATGGAATGGCTATGGCGTCTAAAATGGATCAAATGGGTAATAGAGTGTATTGCATTTTAGGAGATGGCGAAATTCAAGAAGGACAAATTTGGGAAGCTGCCATGACATCTAGCAAATACAATTTAGATAATCTATGTGTAATAGTTGATAATAATAATTTACAATTAAGTGATAGCATAGAAAATATTAAAGACTTAAATACTGAAGATATAGAAAACAAATTTAAAAGTTTTGGATTCCATACAATGACAATAGATGGAAATGATGTTGAATCTATTATGTCTGCATTATCTACTGCTGAAACTGTAAAAGGAAAACCTACATGCGTTATAGCAAAGACGATAAAAGGAAAAGGTGTTTCTTTCATGGAAAACAACGTTTCTTGGCATGGAAAAGCATTGAGTGATGAAGAATATAAAAAAGCTGTTGAAGAATTGACTTCAAATACTTTTGAATATGAGGAATAAAAAAACACTTTGCAAAATTTGCAAAGTGTAATGTATGGTGACCCCTACGGGAATCGAACCCATGATTCAGCCTTGAGAGGGCTGCGTCTTAGCCGCTTGACCAAGGGGCCATAACATAAATTATTTTACACCACTTTATAATTAATGTCAATAAAGATTTAAACAGAAAACACAAAAAACACCCTAAAACTGCCCATAAAGGCTTGATTTATAAAGAATTTATGATATAATAAATTAGCATTTTATGAACGTAAGGAAGGATAGATTAAAAATGAGTATGAAGCAAGAAAATACTGAAAATAAGAATGAAGTTAAACTAACTTTTACAGTAGAAAAAGAAAAATTTGAAGAAGCTATTCAAGAAATATATAAAGAAAGTGCAAAATATTTTAATATACCTGGATTTAGAAAAGGAAAAGCACCATATAAAATAGTAGAAAGATATTATGGAGCTAACATTTTCTATGAGGATGCATTTAATAAATTAGCACCAGAAGTATATGATGAAGAAATAAAAGAAAGCAAATTAGAAATAGTTTCTCATCCTAAAATAGATATAGTTCAAATGGAAAAAGGAAAAGAACTTATATTTACTGCTATAGTAAACACAAAACCAGATTTCAAATTAGGAAAATATAAAGGAATCGAACTTGAGAAACCAGAACATAAAGTAAGTGATGAAGAAGTTGAACATGAACTTACACATATGGCTGATCATAACTCAAGAATGGTAACTGTAGATGATAGAGCTTGTAAAAAAGATGATTTAGTTACTATAGACTTTGATGGATCTGTTGATGGTGTTCCATTTGATGGTGGAAAAGCTGAGAATTATGATTTAACTTTAGGCTCAAATACATTCATACCAGGATTTGAAGATCAAGTAATTGGAATGAAAATTGATGAAGAAAAAGATGTTGTTGTTACATTCCCAGAAGATTATTTTGAAGCTAAACTTGCTGGAAAAGAAGCAACTTTTAAAGTAAAACTTCATTCAATTAAATATAAAGAAATGCCAAAGATTGATGATGAATTTGCTAAAGATGTATCTGAATTTGATACTTTAGCAGATTTAAAGAAAGACATTAAGAAAAAGAAACAAGAAGAACATGATCATATGGCAGAACATGAATTAGAAGATAAAGCAGTTCTAGCAGTTTGTGATAATACAGAAATCGATATTCCAGAAGGAATGATTGATGCAGAGATAGATAATCAAGTTGATCAAGTTTCTCAAAGATTACAATATCAAGGAATGAAATTAGACCAATATCTAAAACTAGTTGGACAAACTGAAAAAGAATTAAGAGATTCATTTAGAGAAGGTGCTAAACAAAATGTTAAATCTAGCTTAGTATTAGAAAAAATTATCGAAGTAGAAAAAATTAAGCCAGATGAGAAATTTGTAAAAGAAAAACTTGAAGAAATGGCAAAACAATATAATCATGATGTTGAAGAACTTTCAAAAAATGATAATCTAAAAGAATATTTAGAGAAATCTTCTAAAAATGAATTGGCAGTTAAATTTATTATAGACAATGCTAAAATAACAACTGCAAAACCAGCTAAAGCTGATAAGGCTGAAACAAAGAAAGAAGAAAAAAGCGATTCTAAAAAAGCAACTAAAAAGAAATAATAAATAGAACTAAAGAAATATTGAAAGGATTTTTAAATATGAATAAGTTTTTTAATTTTCAAGATGCATCAATGCCTTATGTAATTGAACAATCATCAAGAGGTGAGAGATCTTATGATATTTATTCTAGATTACTTAAAGATAGAATTATATTCTTAAGTGAAGATGTTAATCAAACTACAGCAAGTTTGGTAATAGCTCAAATGCTATTTTTAGAGTCAGAAGATCCTGAAAAAGAGATTTCATTCTATATAAATTCACCAGGAGGATCTGTTACTGATGGTTTAGGAATAGTAGATACAATGAACTATATTAGATGCCCAGTTACAACTATTTGTATAGGAATGGCAGCTTCTATGGGAGCAGTTCTACTTGCATCAGGAACAAAAGGAAAAAGATTTGCTACTCCTAATGCAGAGATTCTTATTCACCAACCACTAATTGGTGGCCAAGGTGGAGGCTTATCAGGACAAACAACTGAGATTAAGATTCAAGCAGATCAAATGGTAAAGACAAGACAAAGGTTAAATAAAATATTAAGCGAAGCAAGTGGTCAAAGTTTAGAACAAGTTGAAAAAGATACAGAAAGAGATCACTATATGACAGCTGAAGAAGCTTTAGCTTATGGCTTAATTGACGGAATTATGGATAAGAGAAAATAAATTTGTTAAGCCCTTTATGAATAATAAATTTTGATCATAAAGGGCTTTTAGTTTAGAAAAAAAGAGGGAAACTAATGCCAACAAAAAATGTTAAATGTTCTTTTTGTGGAAAACCACAAGATGATGTGAAAAAAATAATAGCAGGCCCTGAAGGAGTCTTTATTTGTGATGAATGCATAAAAATATGTGATTCAATTTTAGAAGAATATGATGAAATGGATGTGGGCGAGGAAAGAGTAAAACTTCCTACTCCAGCACAAATAAAAGCTCATTTAGATGAATATGTAATAGGACAAGATGAGGCTAAAAAAACATTATCAGTAGCTGTTTATAACCATTATAAAAGAATTTATAATGAAGAAAACAAGATTACGAAATCAGAAGATAATGTAGAAATTCAAAAAAGCAATATTTTATTACTAGGTCCTACTGGATGTGGTAAGACTTATCTTGCTCAAACATTAGCAAAAATACTTGATGTTCCTTTTGCTATTGCAGATGCAACTACATTAACTGAGGCTGGATATGTTGGAGAAGATGTTGAAAATATTTTATTAAAACTAATTCAAGCGGCTGATTTTAATGTTGAAAGAGCAGAAAAAGGAATTATATATATTGATGAAATTGATAAAATATCAAGAAAATCTGAAAATCCATCAATAACAAGAGATGTTTCAGGAGAAGGTGTTCAACAAGCACTTTTGAAAATTGTTGAAGGAACTGTAGCTAATGTTCCTCCTCAAGGCGGAAGAAAACATCCTCATCAAGACTTTATCCAGATAGATACATCAAATATATTGTTTATTTGTGGTGGAGCTTTTGAAGGATTAGATAAAATAAT
>DGSM01000120.1 GCA_002393975.1 Clostridiales bacterium UBA4362 | reverse complement strand
AAGATGTTGGAACTTCTCAAAATAATGCTGCTTGGGTTAATCTAAAAATGCAAATTGACGATATTAATCGTCAAATAGCAGAATTAGAGACTCAAAGAGATAAACTTGTTGCTCAGGCAAAAGCAGTTCCCAATGCAGATATAGATGAATTAACTAGACAAATTACAGAATTGAGAAAACAAAGGCAAGAGCATGAAGAAAGTAGAAATAATCTCCAAAAAACAATTTCATCAATTAAAAAAGAACTAAATTCTATTTATTTAAATAATGAGAACTATTCTGAAATTGCAAGAGATAAAGATTTTGTTAAGAACAATCCTGATGTTTGGAAAAAACCCGGTAAAAAAGGGGACATTTTAAAATTTAATATAAATGGATCTTTGCAAAACATTGAATATGACCCTTATATTCACTTGTTATCAGGAAATTATGATGGATTGGGCGTTTTAGAAGAAATTGTTCCTGAATTGCAAAGCCGTGTAATAGAATTACGAAAAGCTCTTGAAGCGAGTGAAAAGCAATTAGAAGAAGAGAATGCTTCTATTTTGTCTTTAATTAATCAAGAAAAAGTATTAGAAGATCAATTAGAGGCAGCTAGAGCTACTAGAACTCAAGCTCCTCATGACAGAATAATAGCTTTAGAAGAAGAGATAGCTGATTTAGAGCAAAGAAGATTTAAAGTAGTTGATAGAATTCCTGGAGATCAATTCGCTGTTCTTAATAGAAATTTAAGCCCTGAAAATTTTAAAAAAGGCGATATTTTAAGAATAGGAAATAGACAAATTGAACTAGATCCATCAGTTCACAAAATTGAAAGTGTATTAGCTCAAGATGTTCATGGTGGTGAAGAAGCGGATTCAGGACCTACTGGAGAATTTGTTTTAAAAGAAGTTGATCAAGAAGTTGACCAACAAATAGCTGCTAAAAGAAAAGAATTAAATGATTTATTAAAATCTTTAACTCCTGATAAAACAGCAGCTATTGCTGAAATAGATGCTAAGCTTAAAACTTTAAGAGAGAAAGCAAAAACTCTTGGTCAAGATTTAGCAAAGCTTAAAGGATATGATGATAAATATGCTCAAACATATGATTTACTTGTACAAACAAATGAAGAAATTAGAAAACTAGAAGCTGAAAGAATAAATCTTTTACAAGTAAGTACTACAAGAACTAAAAGAGGACCTACAAAGGTAATTGTAAGTGATAGCAAACTAACTGAAGAACAACAATTAAGAATAAAGAAGTTATTGCAAAGAAAGCAAGAACTATTATTAAGACGTAAAGAAGTTGTTAAAACAGTAAGAAAGCATCAAAAAGTTATAGTTACTGGTGAAGGTGAAAAATACGATTTAACTAAAGTTGCTAGAGAATTAGGAGATCCTTTCTTTAAGACTCATGAAATAAGACAAGCCTTAGCTGATAGAGGGGTAACTGACGAAGACTATATTAGATTCTATCAAGAAGGTATTGCTAAATTCACAGAAAGACAATCTCAATTAAATAGTCAATTAGCTCTTGTAAGAGAAGAAGTAAAGAGTATTGCAGTTGGCCCAGATAATCAGAATCTAATCAAAGCATTAAATGATAAGAATTTATCTAAAGAAGATAGACTTAAAATATTAGAAACAATCAGAAAAAATTTCATGAATAATGAAAAATTCAAAGCTAAAATGGTTGAAGCCGGTTTTGATAAAGAACTTACACCAGAAAATATGGACGCATTTGATGCATTCTTCGATACATATTTAAAAAATACTACTTTGATATTAAGAGGTATCCAAAATGAATTAAAAGAAACAGCAGAAAATATCAAAGTATTGAACTTTGAAATAGATACTATCCAAAGAGGAAGACAAGCAGAATTAGATGCACAAGATGGTGGAAGAAAAATCTTAGATGATGCAGATGCTGATAAAAAATTAAGAGATGAACAAATTGCTACAACAATGTTTGGCAATCCAGAAATGGAAGCTAAATGGGATGAAACAGTTAAGAGATTCCATGATCATAGACAAGTGGCTGATGGAACTATTGAAGTTACAAAGTCAGATGGAACTGTTGTTAAGGTAAATTATGACACAATTGGAAACTATGAAGGAAGAGAAGCAGATGCACACTTCTTAAATCTAGATGATTATCAAAGATTCCTAGAGTTAACTACAGCATATGATAATGCAGAAAAAGAAGAACCAGGATTAGGATTAAAACTAGTAAAAGAAAACTTTGATTTCTTCTCTAGCAATCCAAATTTCAAAGCCGCTTATGAAAAAGTTCTAAAGGAACAAGGACAAGAAGCTGCTGATAAATTATTACTTGAATATATCAATGAAAAGAAGGAATATGTTAAGACATTTCATGGCTTAACAAATAGTGAAGCTGTAAAACATGCTACATTAAAAACTGCTGGATCTACATTAACAGCTATGAGACCAGTAAGAGGAAACTTACCAACACCTGTTAAAATGGGAAATGCAGTATCAAATGTATTTAGATTTGCAGGATTAAGATTACCACATTTCACAAAAATCGATGCAAAAGGAAACAAAGTATTAACAATTAAGAGTGGAATTGGAACTATAATAACAGATGCATTATTAATTGGAGCAGGTGCTTGGGCTATAAGTACAGGACCTATTGCAATTGCTACATGGGCAGCAGCTTATGGCTTTAAAGGAGCTGTAACAGCTGGAAACGTAATGGCAGCTAGAAGCTACTATAAGAAACATAAAGATGTTATTGATGCAGGATTACCTACACTTGCAGAACCTCCTGCTTATACTAAAGAAGTTGCAAGAAGAGATTTCTATCGTCAACAAATAATGGATGAAACTGGAAAACCAGAAGTTGGATTAATTAGACAATTTACAACATGGTTCCATGCTAAATCTGATAGACTACCTTTCAGAAAAGCAGCTAGAGAAGCTACTCATGGCGCTATTGTTGAACAACAACAAGGAAGAATGCATGAAGAGATAGATGGAAATGCAACAGAAAGAGTAGCAGCAACTCAAAGAAATGCTGAACAATCTAGAGCAAATAGAGAAATAAGAGATAGAAATAGACAAGCAGAAGCAAGAAGCCAAGTAACATACAATTCTGTATTAAGAGACAAAGGAGTATTAGATAATCCAGAAGAACATATGGAAGGTATGTCTTCAAATGTTGCAGTAAATGCAGCTATAAGATCTAGAGGAAGTACACTAAGAGTTGATGTTGCAAAAGGAACAGTAGGAACAGCTGAACAAGTAGGAGCTGGTAGATTTAAGAAACCTGAGGAAGCGTTAGAACAAACTCAAGGAATGGAAGTTGTACCTGAAAAAGCTTCAACTATGACAGCAAGTACTGCTATTACAGAGGAACAACATTATCAAGGTGAGAAAGAACATAGAGATTTCTGGAACAGAGTAATTACTGCAGTAGGTGCTACAGCAGCAGGTATGGCTATTAGATATGGATATACTAAATTTGTTGAAAAACAAATGACTGATCCAGGAACACCTGATTCTACAAAAACAGTTCATCATGATGAAACAACACAAAAAGAGTGGGTTGATGGACAAACAACTACTAAGAATGTTGAGACTGAAGTTACAGATTATGGAACTCAATATGATTTACAAGGACATACATTGGAAGATGTAACTCAAGCCAATGCTGGAAGACAAGTTACAGGATATTATTCAGTTTCTGGTGGACAAAGAGGAGCTCAGCAAATTACTTTAACTGGAAAAGAAAGAATTACAGCAATGTGGCAAGATGATGGAACTCGTTGGGGTACAGGAGTTGGAGATACAGCAGGACTAAGTCAACACACAGGATTCATTGATAGAACTGTTGGACAAGCTATGATGGACGGAAATGGTGTTATGAGACAAGGATTAACTATTGAAGATTTAGCAAAGGCTGTAGGACAAGGAAAAGTTAATCCAGCAACATTACAAGGAACATATGTAAGCTTAGGAGATGATCACTGGGTAAGTTTACAAGAACTAATGTCAGGAATGACAAAGCAAGTTCCAATTGGTTCACATATTGAAACAATTGCTCAAGAAGTTGTAGAACCAGGACATTGGATTGATAAAGTTATACCAGCATGGGATGAAACTGTACCAGTACCAGGAACTCCTCCTACATACGAATATGTATTTAGCTGGAAAGCAGCTGCAGATGCGCTTGGACAAAGTGCTCTAGCTGGAGCTGCAGTTGGATCAATTGATGCTTTACATGAAGCTTCAAAAGCTACCTATAGAACATCTGTAGATGCTATTGGTAGAAATGGTGGAAGATTTACTGATAGAAATCCAATACTTGCTAGAAGCTCTGAAGTAATGGAAAAACTTGCCGATCAAATCATCGCACAAGATAAAAAAGCAAAAGGACAACAAGAAGTAGAAGATGAAGAAATCGATGAAGATGATCCAGAAAAATAAAATAATTTTTAGAAGAAGTGAGATTCTCACTTCTTCTTTTTTGTTACAATTCTTCATTTATGTTACAAAAAGGCCCACTTAATTGTTTATTGCACCTGCATATGCTATTCTTAAATAGTATATAAGTACAAATTGGAGGAATATCTAATGAAAAAAGCAGATCAATTAGGTGTTAATGCTGAAGATTTAGAAAAACTACGAGAGATGTATCAAAAGAATATTAAAGCAGAAAAAGCATTAGCAGAGCGTGAAATTGATTATAATTTGGAAGAAAGTCAAGATTATATTAATTCAAATTATGCTTTAGAAGAAATTGATTATTTACTTTCAATGAAAGATGAAAAAAATAATATTGTTCCAATTAAATATATTGCTAGTGACAAGAGTTTTTACGAAACAAAGCTTAAAGGACTAAAGAAATTAAAATTTTAATAGAGGTAAATGTAATGTTAAGTAAAGAAGAATTAAAAAATCAATATATAAGATTAATAAAAAAGGCAATGCTTAAGGCGCAATATACAAGAGCAATAGAAAAAGCAGTTCTAAAAGCCCAATATACAAGGGCAATAGAAAAAGCAGTTCTAAAAGCTCAATATACAAAGGCAAT
>DGSM01000115.1 GCA_002393975.1 Clostridiales bacterium UBA4362 | reverse complement strand
AAGCTCAATATACAAAGGCAATGGAAAAAGCAGTTCTTAAAGCACAATATACAAAGGCAATAGAAAAAGCAGTTCTTAAAACTCAATATACAAAGGCAATAGAAAAAGCAGTTCTAAAAGCTCAATATACAAAGGCAATAGAAAAAGCTGTTCTAAAAGCTCAATATACAAAGGCAATAGAAAAAGCAGTTCTAAAAGCACAATATACAAAGGCAATAGAAAAAGCAGTCTTTAAAGCACAATATACAAAAGCAATAGAAAAAGCAGTTCTAAAAGCTCAATATACAAGGGCAATAGAAAAAGCTGTTCTTAAAGCACAATATACAAAGGCAATAGAAAAAGCAGTTCTACAAGCTCAATATACAAAGGCAATGGAAAAAGCAGTTCTAAAAGCTCAATATACAAGGGCAATGGAAAAAGCAATTCTTAAAGCCCAATATGCAAGAGCAATAGAAAAAGCAGTCTTTAAAGCACAATATACAAAGGCAATAGAAAAAGCAGTTTTAAAAGCCCAATATGCAAGAGTAATGGAAAAAGCAGTTCTTAAAGCTCAATATGCAAGAGCAATAGAAAAAGCTGTTCTAAAAGCTCAATATGCAAAGGCAATAGAAAAAGCAGTTCTTAAAGTACAATATGCAAAGGCAATAGAAAAAGCAGTTCTTAAAGCTCAATATGCAAGAGCAATGGAAAAAGCAGTTCTTAAAGCCCAATATACAAGAGCAATAGAAAAGGCAGTTCTTAAGGCACAATATGTTGCTATAATGATTGAAGCTATGAATAATAATGCTATAAGAGAGCAATATGTTAACCAAATTAGAATGCAAGAAGAGCAGAAAGAAAATATTGTTGGATCTACTGTTAAATCTATAAAAGAGCAGATTGAAGAGTGCAAATCTAGACTATATAACCTATTTTTGATGGATAAACTTCAAGGAGAAGCTAATTAGTAATAAAGATTCTAAAAGAGGAAATAATTGATGTTAAGTAAAGAAGAATTAAAAAATCAATATATTGAATTAATGATGAATAAAATGAGTTCTTCTAAACCTGAGAAGGATATTAAAACTAATGCTAAAACCATTCAAGAACAAATAGAAGAATGTGAAGCTAAACTACTGTTTATTGAACAACTTCAGGGTTTAATTAATTATAGAGACATATTATCTTCTATTGTTGATGAAGAAACTATTTCTCGAGAATACTCTGAAAAAAGAAGTATGATGCTAACAATTTATGATGAAAGCAAGTTTTCAAAGAAAATGGCAGGTCGTATGAAATTTTTAGAGGATAGAGGAAAAGGTGCTTTTACAAGTTTTTTTACTAGCTTTTTTAATGGTAAGAAAATTGATAGAGAAATAAAGATTAAACAAGATGAACGAATTAGACAAGAAATAACAAACAAATATGTTGAATCAATTAATATAAAGGTACATGAGCTACAAAAATTAGAGATAAGCAAGGCAACTTTAGATAATTTCTTGTTGGAGATGGACATTCTAGTTGAAAAAACAGAAAAAAACGAACCTATTTTTGATTCTGTAAAAAAGCAAGTTGAAGACACAAAAGAAGCAATTGATTCAAATAGCTCAAAGGCTAAAGAATTAATACGTAACATCAGGCTTAGTATTGCTAGAGTTTTATATAAAGCACAATTTGATGATTTTTTTAATCAAATAGAAAGTAATAAAAATGATTAATTTAAACTGTCAGACATCGTTGATGTTTGACAGTTTCTTTGATTTTGTAGTATAATATGTAAAGTTGTTATCCGTAATGGATTTATATGAGATTTTAATATTTTATTATAATTACTACAAAAGAGATAGAAAAATCTGAGATTATATTTTTCTACCAAAAGTATTAATTAAAAAATAAAAAGAATAGGAGATATAATGGATGAAATAACACAAGGGACATTTGCGCCCTCTAAAGGTGCAAAACCTAAGAAAAAGAATAATAAAGGAAAATATAAGAAACAATATAGAAGAAAGGTTTCTGCAAATAAACCTAAAAAAGAAAGAAACAAAGAAGCAAGAAATAATAAATACAAAAAGGTAGTCATCAAAAATGACGGAAAAAGCAATTTAAAAATCATTGCTTTAGGTGGTCTTGATGAAATAGGAAAAAATATTACTGTATTTCAATACGAAGATCAAATTATTGTTGATGATTGTGGATTAGAGTTTCCAGATGATGATATGTTAGGAGTTGATTTAGTAATTCCTGATGTGAGTTATCTAGAGCAAAATAAAGATAAAATTAAAGGTATCTTTATAACTCATGGTCATGAGGATCATATCGGTTCTCTACCATATGTAATTGAGAAACTAGGTTTTCCTACTATATATGCTACAAAGCTTACATGTAAATTAATCGAACATAAGATGGAAGAGCATAATTTATTGCAAGCTGTAAAAATACAAGTTGTTGATCAAGGACAAATAATTGAAACAGGAAATATGGCAGTAGAATTTATTAGAAGTTCTCACTCTATTCCAGATAGTTGTATGCTTGCTATTCATACTCCAGTTGGAGTTATAGTACATACTGGTGACTTTAAAGTAGATTTTACACCAATTGATGGACAGATGATGGATTTTGCTAGACTTGCAGAACTTGGAAATAATGGAGTCTTAGCACTACTTTCAGATAGTACAAATTCAGAGAAAAAAGGATTTACAATGTCTGAAAAATCAGTAGGACCAGTACTAGATCAATTATTTGAGGGATGCAAAAAGAGAATAGTAATAGCAACTTTTGCTTCAAATGTACATAGAGTTCAACAAATAATTAATTCTGCAATTAAATATGGCAGAAAGATAGCAATTTCCGGAAGATCTATGATTAATATGATTCAATCTGCAAGAGAATTAAATTATATTAATTGTCCTGAAGATTTATTTATAGATATTGACTTAATTAAAAATTATAATGATGATCAATTAGTATTAATGACAACAGGAAGCCAAGGTGAGACAATGTCTGCCCTAACTCGTATGGCAAATGGAGAGCATAAGAAAGTTACTTTAACAGGTAATGACTTAGTTATAATCTCTGCTACTCCAATACCAGGAAACGAAAAATCTGTTTCTAAAGTTATAGATAAACTTATGAAATTAGGAACAGAAGTTGTATATAGTTCACTTCAAAATGTTCATACATCAGGCCATGCTAGCCAAGAAGAACAAAAAATGATAATGGCTTTAACTAAGCCTAAATTCTTCTTACCAGTTCATGGTGAGTATAGACAACTAAGAGCTCATAGGGACACAGCAATAGATATGGGAATTCCAAAAGAAAATATTTTCATAACTGGAAATGGAAGAATTCTAGAGATTAATCAAAATGAAGCTAAATTTACTGGAACAGTTCCATCTGGTGGAGTTATGGTAGATGGATTAGGAGTAGGAGATGTAGGAAATGTTGTGCTACATGATAGACAACACTTATCTCAAGATGGACTAATCGTTATCGTAATGAGCATGGATGGAGATACAGGTGAAATAGTATCAGGACCAGATGTTATCTCTAGAGGATTCGTATATGTAAGAGAATCTGAAAACTTAATGGAAGAATTGAAAGCATATA
>DGSM01000096.1 GCA_002393975.1 Clostridiales bacterium UBA4362 | reverse complement strand
ATCCTGGTTCATCAGGCTTTATGTCTCTTGATGTCAACCAAGGCTCACTGCTAGACAAATACCCACTTATAGATATGGGTAAAGAATATGAAGTCATCATCACTAAAGACAAAGATGACTAACAATTCTATCTTTACAACATTAATAAACAAAAGGCAAAATAGACATATACATTTTGCCTTTATTCATATTAGTTAAAAAAACTTTAGAACTTTAAATAGATTCTTAAAAAATTACCACAATTTAAGACAAGAGAAAGTGCTCGTATTTCCTTATAGATAAAGGACTATCGAGCACTTTTAAACAAGTGAAGTGTTTAAGAAAATGTAACAGTATAAAAGATGCAGAAGGGGAAAATGAGAAGTATGAGTGAATATAAGCCACCATTCCATATAACAGATAAAATCATAAATCCGGTCGCAGATATCAGTGAACAGATTGGTCGGATTAATGTTTTATTTCACGGTAGTATGAATTCACACCTAAGAAAAGCCAATAGAATACAAACAATTCATTCACCCATTTGCCGATGGAAACGGACGTATGGGAAGAATGTGGCACAGTATGCTTCTTGGAAAATGGAATGCATTGTTTTATTGGCTACCAATTGAAGAACTGATCCGTACCAGACAACAAGAGTACTACGATGCTTTTGGTGAATCGGATATGGAAGTTGATAGTAGTGCTTTTGTAGAACTCATGTTAGAGATTATTCTAGATACGCTAAAAGAGACGCGTGTTGTTGGAAATGCGGGAGATTCTAATACGCCAATACGCCAAGACGATGGCACATTGGATGGCGTTTTGGAAAGAGAAATACTTGCATTACTAAAAAAGGAACCTAGCATCACGCAAAAAGCATTATCAAAAAAGCTCAATATTCCTTACCGTACACTTCAACGAAAAATGAAAGAATTACAAAAGAATGAGAAAGTTGAACGTATTGGCGGAAAAAGGTATGGATATTGGGATGTTAAATAAAGTTTGAGATTCACTAAGTTAAAAGAATTACCACATTTATAACTAAGAAAGCGCTCGTATTTCCTTATAGATAAAGGACTATCGAGCACTTTTAGTAATATAAGTGTTTAAGAGAAGAAGATCTCGTTGCTTGAAAGAATTACCACAATTTAAGAAAAGAAAAAGTACCCATAATTCCTTGTAAATAAAGGACTTTAGGGTACTTTTGAATGTTATAAGTGTTTAAGAAATGATTATAAATATCACACTATTTGTATTAATAACGCTTTCTCAAAGAAAATGTATCGTGATGCAGTTACTATTGAACTAAATAAAGAGGAATTTATAAACAAAGATAAGGTTTAGTTGTTATAAATCAAACATTAAGTATGTTTCTTCTTGTAGACATCAAAACTAATATAAATTATACTTTTTATGATTTCTAAAAGTTATTCTTGAACAGTATTAATAGTTTTATAGGGCTAAACCAATATTTTTCAAATGGAAGTTCTTTTTTAGTTTATGAAGCTTGAATATTATGTTAAGAGATGTTGAATTTTGGAGCGAAAGATGAGAATAAGTTATAATAAAAAACTCTATAGCAAAGCAGTCTTGCTAAAGAGTGCGTATCATTTTACTGATCAGTATTATATCCATCTAGATGAAGATGAGAAGTACTATATTGTGGATGTTAGGGCAAAAGTAGGTAATATTTTAGAGAATTTCAACGATTTATTTAATAATGAAATGCTTGCTCAAGCAACACGAGAAATAGTTAATAAAGAGACGTATGAAATCCGCCAATTGATGTTAGGTAGAGCTTTCTCATCAACTATTATTGAAGAAAACTCAATAAATGAATCAAATGAATCATTTGAGGATGATTCATTGTTTAAGGCATGGTCTGATAATGAAGAAAATAAAACTAAGTAGTTCAATATATGAACAAAGAAAAATACTCGAAGCAATTCATGCATTCCAGGGATTTTGCACAATAAGTATAAACTATAGAGATGGTTATTATTGTCTTTATTTTTCAAAGTGTAAACATGATGAGAATAAAACTATAGGTGAATTTGAAAATTATTTGATTGATTTAAGTAATATTAGGGAGAATTTGTGATGGTAGTCTTAGAATCATTGCTGCTTACTATTCTTTTTCTTTCTTGTATCTATTTTTCGTACTTTGATATAAAAATTGGAAAGATACAAAACAAATATATCTTAGTTTTGTCGATACTTTCAATATTTCTTGACATATTATATTATGGGGTTTATGCACAGCCATATTTATATTTGTTTTTAATAAATGGATTAGTCATGGCGATTATTAGCATTTTGTTATATGCATTAAATCTGTGGGCAGCCGGAGATAGTAAACTCTTGATTTTTATATTATTGACTATACCTGCAAGATTCTATGTAACAAAAGGATCCATTGGAATAGCACCAGCAATATACGTAATTGTTATTGCTTTCATATTAGCATTTATATACGTCAGTCTAGAATCAATTGTTATGAGCTTTACAAAAAAAGATTTTAAATACAAGATAGATGTATCACATGTTATCTCGTTTATAAAAAGTTTCTTTTTTTGTAGTATTTATCTGACGCTTGTTAATAGTATTCTTTATTATATTTTTAAAATGTTTATGGCTACTAATGGTATTTTAATAGCCATTGCTGATTTATTATTAGCAGCAGTTATTTATAAATTCGATGTCTTCAAAAACAAAGTTATTTTAGTATTGGTTACAATATTTGACTTGCTCATTCTTTATCAAAGAGATTTTACTTTCAACAACTATGTTATATATATTTATCTTATTGTATTGCTTCTACTACGTAATTATTCGAGAAAGTTTAATTATTCTGAAATACCAACTGTGGATTTAAAACCAGGTATGATTCTTTCTACGACGATAATACCAAATTTCTTATTGTCACGTGTGAAGGGATTACCAAAATATTCTACAGAGGATATGCGAAGTAGATTAACCGAAGAAGAAGTTGCAAGTATAAAACGTTGGGAGCATTCTAAATATGGAAAGCCAACAGTTGTAATTGTTAGGAAGCTCCCTTTTGCAATATTTCTAAGCTTAGGAGCTATTATTTTTATCTTATTCAGAATGGGAGTAATAATATGATAAATAAAAGAATAATAGCATCAATTGCAAAATGTGAGGGAACTAAGAATAAATTGCTATTAGAAGAGAAAAATGTACTCTATATAAGTGATGAAGGAGTGACTTTATTTCCATTAGGCTTAGATTTTACAAATTTAAATGTAATGCTGTTTAGTGAATATGATATTGTCGAAATCAGGAATAATAAGGTATATAAAATATTTGATGTATCTTCTAATGAGAATTCAATTGTTGTGATGAATAAGTGTAATGAGAATTGTGTAATGTGCCCTTGTACTGAAATCTGGCGTAACCTTGATATTTCAATGACAGTGGATGAAATTATTGAGTTAATTGATTATATACCAAGTGATACGAGACATCTTACGCTAACTGGTGGAGAGCCAACAATTGTTGGATACGGTTTTTTGAAAATCTTAGATAAGATTAATGATCATTTTGATCATATTGATATTCAAATATTGACAAATGGTAGAACTTTTTCAAATAAGCAATATTTTGATGAACTAAAAATGCGTATTAGGAGTAATATGCAATTCGGTATACCAATCTATGGATACAACTCAACAACTCATGATTCAATAGTGCAAACTCAAGGAGCGTTTTATGAAACGGTTTCCGGAATTAAAAAACTTCTTTCGTGCGGGGCAAATGTTGAACTACGTATAGTTGTAAGTCGATTAAACTATAAAAATATGACTAAGATTGCTCATTTTATTGTTATGCATTTTACTGGATTAAACTCAGTTAAAATTATGGCAATGGAAATGATGGGATCCGCAGCCAAAAATAGAGAACAATTATGGATTGATTATTCGGAAGCATTCAAAGCTTCTAAGGATGCAATCAAATTATTTTTAATGAATGGGATAGATGTACGATTGTACAATTTTCCTCTTTGTAAAGTTGAAGAAGGCTATTGGGGTATATGTTCTAAAAGCATAACAAGCTTTAAAATAGAGTACAATGACTCTTGTAATTCTTGTTCAGTTAAGAGTATATGTGGTGGTGTATTCAAATCTACATTGAAAATTACGAATATGCATTTGGAGCCAGTAAAGGGAAAATATGAGAACACATTTTAATTTTATTAGAAAAGAAAACCGATATTTAATTACAAATGACTTTGGTAATTATGCATTTTTATCCAATTCAGAATTCCAAGATTTGGTAAAGGATAACATACATATAAATCATCAAAGATATGATGAACTAGCTCGTAAATACTTTGTATTTGATACATCGCAAGAAGAGTTTATTGAATCATCAGTAAATGCTCTTCGTTATGCCAAGAAGTATATGTTAAGTGCAACACAGCTCTTCATTTTTGTCGTAACAACAAATTGTAATTTAAATTGTATTTACTGTCAGGCAAAAGATAAAAGCGTGATGAAACATGGATTCATGGATAAAAATGTCGCATCAAGAGCTATAAATATACTTTTGTCGTCTCCTGCTGAAGCTCTAACAATAGAATTCCAAGGTGGCGAGCCTCTAGAGAATTTTGCTATCATAAAATATATTGTAGAAGAGATTGAAAATCGAAATATTACAAAAGATATTCGTTTTTCTTTAGTATCTAATCTATTGCTTCTTACAGAGGATATTAGTGATTTTTTAAAAAAACATAATATTGGTATTTCAACATCAATTGATGGTAATAGGGAAGTTCATGATTATAATCGTCATACGTTTTCTAAAAAGGGTACATATGATGAGGTTATTAGAAAAATTAACGACTTGAGAAATAAAGGGATGAACGTTGGTGCGATAGAAACAACAACTAGAAATAGCTTAGGTCAATATAAAGAAATAATTGATGCATATGTCGAGAATAAGCTTGATGTCATTTTTATTAGACCACTTACACCTTTAGGAGTTGCTAGTCTAAAATGGGAAGATATTGGTTATTCTGAAGATGAATTTCTAGAATTTTATAAGCAATCAATTCAATACCTTTTAGAATTAAACAAAAGAGGCATAGAAATTAGTGAAGGCCATGCAAGTATATTTCTTAGTAAAATTTTAAGAGGTAATGGTTTAAACTACATGGAATTAAGGTCTCCGTGTGGTGCATCAATTGGACAAATGGCTTTCAACTATGATGGTAATATTTATACATGTGATGAAGGTCGTATGATAGCTGAAATGGGTGATCAATCATTTAAGATAGGAACCGTAAATGATGATTATACATCTCTCGTAAGCAGTAATGCTTGCAAAATATGTAGCTCGGCTTCGTTTATCGAAGCTTTGCCTGAATGTTGTGGCTGTGTATATCAACCTTACTGTGGTATCTGTCCTGTAGTAAACTATGCGCTCGATGGTGATGTGTTTGCTCGGCAAAGCAATAATTATAAATGTAAAATATATAAAGGAATGTTAGATGTACTCTTTAGTATTTTAGAAAAAGAGGATAAACAAGAAATGGAAATTTTATATTCTTGGTGTGAGGATTGATATGGGAAAATTTGGAAAGAAAAAGATAATCCTTTTAATATTTATTATCATTGTATTTTTTATCGCTTTTTTTTGCATAGACCACCTTATATATACTTATTCAAGCCCTCAAAAATTTTTTAGAAATGATATTTTATCGATACGATCAAAAACAGTTTTAGAGACAGAACAAGGAATGTATTGGGGTGAAACCAAAGATGATATTTTTGATGGAAAAGGTACTTATAAATTAGATACTGGCAGCAGTTTTAATGGAACTTGGAAAAATAACAAAATTGATGGAAATGGTGTCTTAGTTTTAAAGAGATTTGGAACTTATAAAGGCCAATTTCAAAATGGAAAAAGAGTAGGAGAAGGAACGTTTCATTTTACGAATGGCGATGTTTATAGTGGACATTGGAAAAATGATGTAATAGAAGGCAGAGGAAAACTTACTAAAGATGATGGAGCTGAATTAGTAGGTATTTTTAAAAATGGTGAATTGAATAATGGTTCTTATATTTGGAAAACAGCTGACATAAACTTGGTTGTAACCATTAAAGAATTCGATCAATCAAAGGCACGACTAACACTAAAAGATGGTACCGTCTATTCAGGAGAATTCAGTAAGGGACAATTTAATGGTGATTGTTTAGTTGCTTATTCTAATGGTGATAAATACGATGGTAACTTAGATAATAATCAAAAATGTGCTATTGGGAAATATACATGGAAAGATGGAAGCTCATATTCGGGAGAATGGAACGAAGATAAAATGAATGGAAAAGGTATATACGAATTTAATAATGGTGATTCTTTAGAAGGTACTTTTAAAGATAACAAGCCTGAAGGTACCCTTAAATATACTACACAAGAAAAGTATTATTCTACTGAATGGGTTAATGGCGCATGTACGAAAGTTGAGGAACTAGACAATGGATGATTTTCCAAAAGTAAAGAGAAGCATAGAAAATTTTCTTTATGATGAAGAAGGTAATATCCCTAGAAGTAAAATATTAACTGTTGGAACAATGATGATGCTTTTAGGAATGGTATATTTTCAAGATGTACATGCTACTCATAGTTCACATAGCTCTCACAGTTCTCATCAATCAGGTAGTTATAGTGACTCATCTTCTCATGTATCACATTCTTCTCATACATCGCACCAATCAGGTATTACGACGCATGGGTCTCATGGTTCTTCTTCACATATCAGAATTGGAGGACCTGGAGGCACGGGCAATGGTGGTGCATCTGGAAGTTCAGGTAGTGATGGTAACGGAGTTGATAGCTCGGGTGGTACAATTGTTGATGGAAATATTAACGTTACGCCAACACCACCACCACCACCACATCCTCAATTACCTACAGTACCTGAAATAAATACACCTAATGCCAACGTTTTACAAAGCACTGATATTGGTACAACTGTTGCAAGTGTTGGTGATACATTAGGTTTCAAGCGGTAGGTGTGTTATGAAAAATAAATTTAGATTTTCCATTTCCCATTCAGTAACTATCTTGATAATATTTTTCTTTATTCTACTGGCTCAATGTGAATTGATTAGATGGTCAATAATAAAAACGTCAAAAATCTTGTTTGTGGTAATCTCTACCTTAATTTGGTTGTTATATATGTTTTTTGATGAGAAAATTGCACAGAAACTCTCAAAAAAGATATCAAGAAAACTTCTTTTCGCAATATTGATAGTAATAACTGTGTTATTAACTAGCACAGCAGTTTATTTATCACAAACAATTAAAGAATATAAAAAGTCTAAGATAGCGGATAGCTTTGAGAATGTTTTAAACAGCCTAAATAATAGCATGCCTGATTCACAATTAACACCTAATTGGGAATCTGTTGAATTCGAAAATAGAAGACTTGGAAATACGAATGCTAATTTGATAGCATATGGTAAATTCCTGAATGGTGATATTACATATTATGTTCGAAATGATGGAAAGCTTGTTAAAATTGAGAATGGTAATGAGATGATTCTATGTAAAGATGAAGTATCATATTTGAATAGATATAAGAATAAAATTCTATTTAGAAAAGATGAAGATAGAAATGCTTATATCCTTAATTTGGAAGGTAATATTGTAACTCCGCTTTTAAATGATATTAAGGTAGGAGAAATGATTGTTTTTGATGATTATTTATTTTATGTAAATTATACAGATCATTCGTATTTACATCGCTATAATCTTATCACTCATAGGGATCAAACTATAATTTCTAAGCCGTGCACATCCTTTGCATTGCTGAAGGATAAGCTTCTAGTATTAGAAAAGAAAAAGCTAAATATTGTCGATTTAAAAACAAATAAGAATATCTACAAACTGACAAATGTTAAATCTTTTAGTGTGGATAAATTCTTATATATTTATGGGTCTGATAAAATTATAAAAAGTAATTTGAATTTCAGAAAATCTAAAGTTGAAGCGAATCATGTGTCTCATTTTATCGGTAAAACTCAAAACGGCTTAGTATATGAAACAAATAAAGGACTTATTTATAAAAAGGGCAACAATGAAAAAAAGCTAAGTAATAACAATATAGTTATTTCGGCGTATGAATATAACAATAATCTTTATATCCTAGAAAAGAAATTGCCTAACTCATATTCTTAAAATATTTAAATAGAGTTACTAATATTTCGAATGGCTAGCGTAGAGAATGAAAAGTTTTATAAGAAATGAGTAGATTCTTGCATATCAATCTTCA
>DGSM01000069.1 GCA_002393975.1 Clostridiales bacterium UBA4362 | reverse complement strand
CGGGAAGTAGTCGCCATAGAGATACGTACAGCAATTATAAAGTGGATAAGTAAATGTTATTTGTAAACATAAACGAAAAGGTTCAAGTCCTTTAAATTTTGTATCTCGTAAATTAAAAGGAATAGATATTATGATTTTAATTAATAAAACTAAATTAGAAGATGAGATTGATCAATATTGTCAGCCTTGTCGTAAATCTAAAAATTTTCATCCATTAGATTGCTTTGATTGTAAAGCACATTCAATTATTAATATTATTGATTCAATGGAAGAACATACTGATTTTGTTCCAGAAGAAAAATATGATAAATTAGTGCGGCTTTGCGCTCCACGTATGGATAGTTGTCCGCATAAGTTATGCCCTGATATTGATTTTACAGATTATGATTGGGGTTGTACAGACGATAGTTGGTCATGTGACGATTGTTGGAGAGAATTTCTAAGAGAAAAGTTTGTTTGAAAATTTAAAAATAATTTGTTATAATTATTATAGAAAATAAAGATACATACAGCAAATTTTTTATAAAGTGTTTTGGTTACACAACTTGTCTGAACTACAGGTCGAAGCGGTTCGAATCCGTATATTATGTATCTTGTAATTTAAAAAAGGAGATATTTCAATGGTTGAACATGTAAAATTGAAAGTTTCTGTGAACGATGATTATGAATGGTTAATTAATGAAGATACTAATGAAGTAATAGCAGAAGCACCAAAACTGTCAGCCGAAGATGTGCTTTATGCTTTGGGATATAGATTTTCCATTGAAGTTGATCCTTTTGACAATTAAAAAATTTTTTGATATAATATATATGTAAAATAAATATAGGTGCTACGAAGCGCTGCCATGATATGGAGTTAATAGCCAGACGTAAAGTGGTTAGTGAAACAGCAGCAGTAGTAAATGGAATGTGATAAACAGCCTATTTTAAAATTAAATATTGAGGGGAGCCACACCTCATTAAATAATTGCGCCGTATGGCACCGATGTTACTGGTGCTTATTAAATTCTATAATATAAATATAAGTTTTTAGCAACTCAGTGTAGATTGTAGGCGACCTACAAGCTGAGAAATATCGAAATGAGGCTCGGCACAGAACGAAATAAGGATACTTATGGATAGTGGACCGCACTCTCAACGGTGACAATGAGAGTGAACCCAAAGGGGAAAGGAAAGATATTGTGCTAAAAATATCGCAAAGTAATGTCTCTAAGAGCCGCTAAAGCAATAGAAGCTAAGCGTTAAAAGCGTAAGCTGAATCCAGAAAACCGTGACCCGTGGCAAGGCGTGAGAGTCTGGAAATGCCAATAATTTAGTAAATGTCGTTGAATAAGAGAAATCTTAGTATAAGGCTCAGACCAGAGCTGAGTAGCGGAAATCGACAATGGTGTTATTGTAAAATCTTTTGAACAATTAGGAATAGAAATTTTTTAAAAAGTATTTTAACAGATAATTCTGAAAGTTCCCGTGAAAAGTGGAGGTAAGCAATCCTCTCAGGACGAAAGTTAGCTGTAAGCTAATGTATAAAGAAGTTTAGGGTAGCTCCCAAAGACTCAGACTTTATGCAGCCTGTGACAGAAAAACTTTGAAGGTATTGGAAGTAAGGGGAAGCCCTGCTAAAAAATCTTGTATTTATATTATAGAATTTAATTCTATATAGGGTAGCATTAGCGTCATGAACTAATGAGATAATTGTGCTCCTACACAAAGCCTATTATTTTTAATATATTTAGGAGGATATATTATGCAAGGAACAATTTATAAAATAACTAATAAAATAAATAATAAATGTTATATTGGCTAGACTATTTAGCCAGTTGAACAAAGATGGAAAAAACATTTAGAAAATATTGGTACAAATTAGGCTTATGCTATTCATAGAGCTATTGAAAAATATGGAATTGAAAATTTCTCTTTTGAAATTGTAGAAGAATGTGATTATAAAATTTTAAATCAACGAGAAATATATTGGATAAATTATTTTAATAGTTATGAAAATGGTTATAACTTAACTCGTGGTGGATAGGGAAATCGAAAATATAATTATGATTTAATTATTCAAACTTATTTAAATAATCCTCAATTATCTTGCGCTGAATTAAGTAAATAGTTTCAAATTAGTTATCATACTATTTGCCATATTTTAATAGCCAACGAAATTCCACATAATAGTTTTGATTGTGGAAGTGAATATAGTAAAAAAAAGGTCAAACAATTAGATAAAAAAACAAATCAAATAATCCAAGAATTTATGACTTAGAAAGATGCTGCTATTTATATTCAAAATATTGGTAAATCAACAGCTTCATTAGATACTATTTCTGGCCATATTGGAGAAGTTTGTAAAGGAAAATTTAAAACTGCTTATGGTTTTAAATGGATATATTAAAAATTAGAACTTAATTTATGCCTGAGGGGAAGCCTAACCGTAGGGGAGGAAACGTTCTAAGTCCTCAATGGAAGATTGGTTACGACCAGGAATTGCCAGAGAAGCTGTATAGGAGTAACAGACACGGCGGAAAGTAGGGCATAAGTTCTAATTTATAAGGAGACATAAAAATGCGAATTATTAGTTTTATTATTACAATTTTAATATGTATTTCCTTGATGGGTTGTCATAGAGAACCTAAAATTATGAATGAAGTTGTAGCGCCTGGCTATTCTTAGCACGCTGTCATAATTTATGAAAATGATGCCCAAAAATAATTGGGTATTTTTTAATATAAAAATTAAATAAGGAGAGATTCTATGAAAAGATTCTTATGCTTGGTACTTGTTTTAATGTTTATGCTATCATGTATTTCCGTATTAGGTTTCGCTGAGGAAGACCCCGTACCAGCAGAATCTAATCCAGAAGAAGTGGTAGAGTCAAATCCAGAAGTAATAGAAGAAATAGTTAATACTACTGATGATTATGTGCCGCCAGCAGAACCAGAAGTAGAAACAGAAGTGGTAGAATTTAATCAAGAAGTAGAAACAGAAATTAATGATTATGTGCCGCCAGCAGAACCAGAAGTAGAAGTAATAACACATAGAGTAACAATTACTTGGATGCTTGATACAACTGGCGATGGCAATATGGATAATCTTATTGCTAATTCAACTCTTATTGGTTCAACTTCATTTGAAGCTTCGGCAGGAGATGTAATTGATATTTCATCTTATAAAGATAAGCCTGCGGGCGCAAGTTATTGGCAACCTGGATTTATCAATTATAATGGTATTCCTTGTCTTTTTACTCTATCAATCGGCATGGGTGGTAAAGGAATTAATCCAACAACTGGTGAGCCTATTGATGGTTATCCACTTAATGTTGATCCATTTGGTAGTCTTGTAATGCCAGACACTGATGTAGATATTTATTATTTCTATATGCCTTGGTATCCAATGCCTGATGTGCCAGAAGATACATTAGATAAAATTGTTATTTATGTAAATCGTCCAACTGGTGATATTAATCCTGTGCGACAAGAATATCACGCATATGAAATTCTTCATGTTGGTAAAGCACCAACAGTACAAGAAGATGTAACTACTGACTGGACAGTTGGAACAGTTGATCCTGATCAAGATGGATTTAGTTATTGGATCGCGGAAACTGATCCTTGGTTTGATGTTGTCAATAGTATGACTGATTATTTTGTTCTTACCGAAACATCAACAGAAGGTATTTACATTGTAATTCTTAATCCTGATAAACCTGCAACAGAAGATACCGCAAAAGAAATCGCGGCAATTCTTGAAGCAAATATCGAAGGTAAGCCAGAAAGACTTGTAACTGCGGATACCCCAAGTTATGACAATGATCCAGGATATTACCTTATTGTTTCTGATATTAATAGTAATCTTGTTCTTGGAACTACTAATATTGCTATTACAGAAAAGGCAGAATATCCTAAAATTGAAAAAGAAGTTGCGGAAGTTGATAAAAACGCAGGAATTGGGCAAGAAGTTACATTTACAGTAACAACTCATTTTCCACAGGGTTCTAAGGCAGACGCGATTCTTAGTGATGTAATGACAAATGGTCTTACATATGTTGATGGTAGCCTTTCTATTAATGTAGATAATTATAATCTTGATGTGGGCCATGCAGCTGACGGCAATATTGTAAATGGATTTACAATTACTATTGCAGGAGATGTTCTCAAATCACTCGCTTCTGGTGAGACTGGATATGATGTTGTATTTAGTTACAAAGCACTTGTTAATAATAATGCTATTATTAATACTGGCGCGAATATAAACAGTGTTCGTCTTGACTTCTCACATTTTGCACAGTCTGCTACCGCAGAAGTAAATGTTACATCATTTAATGTTTTAAAATATGATGTGAAAGATGAAACAAAGACTCCACTTGCAGGCGCACGTTTCCAGCTTCTTGATGCTGAAAAGAATCCTATTAAACTTGTTATTATTCAAAATAATAAAGAATATAGGATTGCTACTGATGCTGATGATCCTGCGGTAATTACAGAAGAATTTATTACTGCTGATAGTCAAATTCTTATTAAAGGTATTGATGCAAATTTAACTTATTATTTGCGCGAACTTGCCGCACCAGCTGGATACAATTTACGAACTACTGATTTTGAATTAACAAACTCTAAAGAAGAAGTTAAAGATATTTGTGCTAATATTAGATTAGATGGTTCAACAGTAGTTGAAATTGGCAATGGTTCTGGAACAATTCTTCCTTCAACTGGTGGTATTGGCACAACAGTTTTCTATATTGTTGGTGGATGTTTAATTCTGACTGCGGCAGTATTTCTCATTACTAAGAAAAGGATGGGAGAATAAAAATGAGAAGACTTTCAGATGAAGAGCTTGAAATAGTAAATGGAGGAACTTAGATTCCTTACATTATATAGAGTGGTGATACTCTTGGGGTATTATCTACAAAATTTAATTGTTCTATTGAAGATATTTGCAAATGGAATAATATTAAAGACCCAAATAAAATTGATGCTGGTCAAAAATTGATTTTTAAATTTTGAGAATAGGGAGAATTAATTCTCCTATTATGCGAGCGTAATTCAGTTGGTGGAATGCTCGACTGATAATCGAGTCGGCACTGGTTCGAGTCCAGTCGTTCGCACCAGAAGTGTGATATATTCCAAAAAATAGGAGTGGTTAAGCACACGGGCTTACTAGTGGCCTTCTCCTATCATATGGGTCGATACCCAAGTAGTCAAAGGGCTGGACCGAAAAATAAATCTCGGTTTAGATTTTAACAGCAACGGACGGTAAATCCAGTGCTAATAGCTTCGCAGGTGCGAATCCTGTCTCGACCCACCAAACCGCATTGGGCCTGCGGGTCCACCTACGTCATATCTGCGGTATATAAATTGAACAGACGGAACTCCAGAAGTTAAACTTCTGCTAGTGCGGGTTGAGCCGCACATTTTTATTTAGAAGGAAGGGTATAATATGGCAAAGTTTTTTAAAAACTTATGGTAGAGTTTTACAATTGCTTGCTGCATGAATAATAAGGATTTAGTTCGCAAGTATGGATATGATGGAATTCTCCATATGTTCGAAGAAGAAGCATAATGACTTCTTCTTCGGGAAAAGTATAGACTTTGCGATCCTTGAGGCCTTTTCAGTCGGCATACCCGCAGCTCAAAATGAAAAAATGGTTTAGAAAATTTTAAATAGAAAAGAAGAGTGAGGTTTGAGATGTTAGAATTAGGGCTTACTCTTCTTGTTATTATATTTTGTTTAATATATACAGTTTGAAAATTTAAAAATAATATATTATAATATTTATAGAAAATAAGAAAAGGGGATTTTCTTATGAATAAACTTAATGTTTTTAATACTCATTGGAGTCCTTGGAGATATCCTTCTAATTGGACAAGTAATTTTCGAGTTTTTTTTCGCCAATTCAAATGGGCATATCAACGTATAACTCGCGGATATTGTGATTTTGATATATGGGATATGGACACATATCTTTCTCAATTACTTGCTGATAGTATAAAGCATCTTGCTGATACAACTCATGGATATCCTGGAAATGATGAATTTCCTACTTATGAGGATTGGCGAGATTACCTTTATAAAATTTCTGATCTTCTTAATTATTCAATTGGAGAACTTCCTAATGAATATGAAGATGCTTGGCTGGCTAAATGGAAAGATAAAGGTTTAGATTTTGTTAATCATTCTGACGAAACGCCAGAAGAAAAAGAAATTACCGATAAGTTTCTTGATAAAGAAAAAGAAAATGATAATCTTAAAATAGAAGCTCAAAATAAAGCTCTTAAAATGATTTATCATATTTATAATCATCTTTGGGATTAATGACTATTCAACGAGCAATAATATTACTTTGTCAAATGTATCTTCCATGTTTTGATGAAGAAGAAAAAGAAGCATTAACAATGGCAATAGAAGCATTACAAGAAAAGGAGAAATATAATGGACAATTGGAGCAAAATAGCTCATTTACTTAAACTTAATTATGGTCTTAAAGCAAATTGGCAAGATAGATGGTTTTATTGTCCAGAATGCGGTGAGCCTATTTATGAAGAGGATTGGGCAGATCTTGATTTTATTGATGGTAACAATAATTTCATTTGTCCTATTTGTGAAAGCGTGATTGAATGATCCCTGATATTCCAAAAGAATTAAGAAAAGAAGTCTATGATAAACTTGAAAAGAAATACACTGATTCTTATACAGGTTATAAACAAGCCAAGACTTTTTGTGATTGGCGTTTTGGGATAATGCGTAAAAATCAAGATGAATTGAGAGAATTTATTAAAAAATATGGAAAATATGACGATTGATGATAAGATTGAAAAATGTAATATGATTTCTGCGCGAGGGAATACTCCTAATTCTAGAAAATTAAGAGAAATTGTTTATACTCTTTTTAACAAGGGAGAAGAATATAATAAACATGCTGTCTCTTGTCCTTGGTGTGAAGAAACTCTTGATGAAGATTTAGAAGATTGTGTAGAAATTAATGTAAATGATACGGGTAGTATCTATTATAGATGGTATTGTCCTTATTGTACAAAAGATATTTTTACAGCAGATTATTATACAAATGGGAAAACTGAACGAGAAATGCTTGTAGAAAGACGTGATGAAGTATACAAAGTATTAGAACAATATTCAGGAATTTACCATCGTCTAAAAAATGAGTATAATAATATTGTTGATGCGATTTGGCGCATTGATAGTACATTACCTTAATTGAAAATTTAAAAATTATTTATTATAATATATATGTAAGATAAAGAAAGGGGCGAAATACATGGGCCTTGATAATGGATTTTATGTAAAATCAAAGAAACGTAAGATCACTCGTGAAATGCTTCCTTCAGTAATTAAGTATCCTTTTGATACTGATTATAATGGGAATGTAGAAATTGTATATTGGCGCAAGAATTGGGGCCTGCGGTATGGCGTCCTTGATATTCTTGACAAGCGATTTGCAGATGACTATAGATATGAAATCAACAAACCTTCTACGGTTCATCAGATTATCGTATTAATTGCGGCTTTTCTTGATCCAGAAAGATGGGAGAATGAAGGTCAATCAATTTGGAGCGCTGATGAAATACGAGACACCCTTGTTCAGAACATTATTAATCTTGCAGCAATTGAAGTTTTTATGATTGAGAACCCTGATGTATATCTGGAATTTTATGATTCATATTAAGGAGGATTATAAATATGGATAATGATTTCTTTGGTTTTATGATTAATGAACTTGAACGCAAAGGTGGCAATCCTTGGCCTATCTTCGGCAACGATGAAACGCAGGATGAAGATGAGCAGGATGAAGAAGAGAATCCTTTCTTTTGGTAATAAGTAAATAAATGGCGGTAGGCAAGTATAAAAAGCCGTGAAGAAAATAATGCTCAGGAAGGGGACACGAGGAGAGAGAACTCCCGAACGTCTACGTTATGAAGCGCGAGTAGATGTACAATAACATCTGTGCGACCCTGATGAGATGCGCGTGATTGAATGATTGCTTGGTGCAGACCGAATCATGACTGCACGCCCGCCATTGATATTTTAAAAATTATTTGTTATAATATATATGTAAGATGAAGAGAGAAGAAGAAAGATCTCAATTAAAAAGTCAAAAGAGATGCCGCTGCAGGGTTCAGCTGGTTGACAACAATCTTCTCTTTCTTACAATAAAAAATTAGAAAGGAATTATTTCTTATGTTTGATGATTTTGATACCATACGGCAGATTGATGAATATTCTTGGTATGATTATGAAATGTATTATGGTGAGCTGATGGCAGAAGAAGAAATTCCAGAAGAGCATGATGATTATATGCGGTCGTGTTATTGATTTTTAAAAAATAATTTGATATAATATATATAGAGAAGTGCCATCCACAAGTTTGCAGACTGTGGTGAGGAAGCTGCAACTTCCAAAACGTGAGCAACGACGTTAAAGAGAGCGCCGGACACCTCGCCCGTCGAGGAGGGAAGAATTGGGTAAAAATCACTAATTCCCAATCACCAGAACATAAGGGCATATGGAATGGTAAATGTGAAATAGTTTATGAAAGGTATCTAAAATGAAAGAATTTTTATTTAAAGTTTCGACATATCATTATATCGCAGCTGAAAATATTGATGAAGCATATGATAAATTAAAATCAGAAATTATAGATGAATGGGATCAAGTAGAGGATGTTGAAACACTTGATGAACATGAGCTGTAATTGAAATTTAAAAAATAATTTGATATAATAATTATAGAAAAAGATGCCCTTAATAGTTCAATAGGAGAACAACGCGAAGAAGTAGGAGAAGGCAAATGGCCGATGGAAAAATCTGAAAAAGTAGTGTGCAGAGACGCTGTGCGAATCAGCAGAGGGCGCGATTAATCGGACACCGCAAGCGTGTATGTAAGGCGGTATAGAAATTCATCCTACCATCAAGCACTTTCTGAAATGTTGAGGTTCGAATCCTCCTCTGCCGTTTAGGCGGAGCTGGTAGTAAAGGGGTACTACTCATGAAGATAGAGATAACTGTGAGGTCGAAAGCCTTTGTGGTGAAGGTAAGTTCTACCAACTCAGGAAAAGTGCGGGATTGCGATCACCACTTGCAATCTTATAAGGGCGCGTCACCGCCCTAGGTGACAAATACGCAGTAGTTACCAGTAAGCAGGCGTATAAGAAATTAGGGCTTACATCCGCGAGAGCTGGTAGCGCGGAATAAAAATCAATCAGCTTACGGTCCCATCGACTAACAGGCTTAGGTCACCACCCTTTCACGGTGGCAATCGTGGGTTCGAATCCCCGTGGGATCACCATTCAGGTTGAAGAGAATCCGTATAACTTGATTATAAAAATCTTCTATCCTATAAAGCGGGTGAAATAAAGGCTTTAAGTGAGAAAGAAAGCACGGATTACTACTAAACTACTCCTGGTTCGACTAAATAATCAGATTAATTTCTAAACAGCCCGTCTGGTGGCGCGAGATATGGAGCAACACAAGCGGTTTAGATACTCACTTAAATAAAATACAAGCGAAGTAAGTAGAACGATAATTGTAAAGGAGATAACCGAAAATGAAAATGAATCGTCTGAAAACTCCTGAAACAGAGGATAGTCCGACAGGCTATCTGCGGTCCTGGGTAAGACCGTAAAAGGCCCAATATATATCGCAGGGAGGATGTTGGTTTCCCATGGAGTCTCATAAACTTCATTACGTGAGTTCGATTCTCACCCCTGTTACCACTTATCTCATTGTTTTACTCCTTTCTGTTTTGTGATAGACCTGCTTAGAGGGAACCATATAACTGGCATTAGGGGAAGATGCTGGGGGTGAATATGGCTGGCAGGGAAATGCTTTTAGAGATTTTCTCAAAGCTACACTACCTTTTCTCATATATTTAAATGTATGAGAAACAAAAGAATCTTAACGTAGGGCTTCTTTTACATCTCGACCCACAGTATGGTTTGTTTTTCTTGCCCTACGTTTTTAATATATTTTATATGCGGTTGTGGGTGAGTGGCTTAAACCAGGTCCCTGCTAAGGATCCGACGGGGTAACCCGTCCGAAGGTTCGAATCCTTCTAACCGCGCCATTGATATATAAAATATATTTCTAAGGAGAAACATTATGACTGATATTAGAATGAAGATTTCACCCCCTTGGATTACTTATGTTAATGAGGTAAATTGCCTTTTTGAACATGATCCAGAAGTTTAGTTGATTTATAATAACAATGAAAAGACTGTCGAATTATATGTAGAAGATCCTACAAAAGCATTTGCGATTGATAGACTTCTTCCTGATGAAGTAGAATATGGTAATATTGTTCTTGAAGTAAAGGTTATTCCTGGTAATAAAGCTTCTTCAGAAGAGATTCCTGAGAATCCTACTAATGACTGGCTTTTTAATACAGCATTTAAGAATAGTCCAGTATTCGCATATACAAAGACTATTAGTGGATTGTTCAGTAATGATTTGACTTATGTAGTTTTTAAGAATAGAGTTGTTCAGTTTTTTAATGATAATCTGAATGATATTCATGGTCTTGTAAGTACTCTTTATCAAGAAATCGCAAATGATGTATTTAGCGATGAACTCAATGGAGTTTGTTATTGTACTGATATTGAAGAAAGAGTTCTTGGTACACCACTTGGCGAGTGGCCCTAAGATTCATCGGAATAAATAAGAAAATAAAAGGGGAGAAATCCTTTCTTCCCTTTAACATATGCCGTCGTACTGTAATGGTAACAGCCCTGACTTGAAATCAGTGTGTAGGTTGAGAGGCCTATGGGGGTTCGAGTCCTCCCGGCGGCGCCAATAGGAGATAATAATGATT
>DGSM01000109.1 GCA_002393975.1 Clostridiales bacterium UBA4362 | reverse complement strand
CTTTTAGGATGGATATTCTGGCCAATACTAGGTTTAGGAAAATCTGAATATCAAGGTACATTCTATACAAGCCAATCACATGATAAAGCACCAGCAACTAAATAATAAAAATAATAATAAGGCCGAAAGGCCTTTTTATTTTGTCTATTGTGTGTTAGAATAGCGATATGAAAAAGTTACCATATAAGGGATTATTTTTATTAGTCCTAATTTTAATTTTAATATTAGTATCTTTAGTTGTAGTGAAAAACTCGTATAAGAAATATACTATTAAAGGTGAATGCAAAAAATTCGATTACGATTATGAGATTACAATAAAATACAAAAATGGCTGTGAAAATCTTAACCATGATAATGAGTATATTCTAGGAAATAATATGTCTTCAATAGATTTTTATTTTGAAACTATTACTCAAAGAAAAGAAGACTATGATGGGATTAAAAATAGTTATAGTAGTGATCAAAACTTATTGTTTTATAAAGAATTTACTCTTAATAATGGAATGACAGGTTATGCTTACTCGTACTATGGCAGTTTAAAAGTCATTCTAAATGTTATAAATGCAAACGAAACTAATGATGAATCATTTATTAGTTACATTGTTTTAAATACAATTATTAAAGGTAAAAATGGTTTTGACATATCAGATTACGAGACAACCTTTGGAATATACGAAAATCTTTTAAACACTATAGAGTATAAGGTAACGGAGAATTATTCATGATTTCAAAAGATAAAATCGATTTTTTAAATAGCATTAATTCAGATTACTCAAGATTTATTTTAAATGTGGTAAAAGCTTTTGAGAAAAGAGAAGATGCAATAGAAAAACAAATTAAAGATAACATTTATAATATATCAACAAAAAAATTAAATACTAAAATGATTAATCTTGATGAAATATGGGCAGACCCATATTTATATACAGTAATGAGAATATCTTTAGATAGATTAATTGAGTTGCTAGAAAAAGCTTCTATTGAAGAAATGAAATCAGATCCAAATGGCTTTTGTAAAAAAATTATTTATAATAACTATAAACCTATTAGTGATTTCCCAGATAGTATGATTAATATAGTTGATTTTATAAAAGATTTAGATGTAAATGATAATCTTTATTTTTATGCAAAAGAAATAAATGAAGAATCAATTTTTAAAGCTGATCAAATTACGAAAGCATTAATTTTAAAAACTATTTCTTCTAAAGAAAAAAGATATTCTAAATTGTATGATTATGTTTATGATTATTTAAAACAAGATTTCATTGGCAATAATTATTGCGACTTTATAGATGACAAATGTATAGCACAAAGACATATAAGAATGTATCCTTGGCATTTAAAAAATGGATGTTGCTATAGAGAATTTAGTAAATGCAAGCATTTTAATAAAGAATTTTGTGCAGCTAATTGTATGGCATGTAGATTGTTTTCTTGTCCATATCTTTCTAAAATGAATGTAACTTACTATGGAAGAGAATTTTTATTATTTGAGGTATTTTTGAATAAATATCAAATAAAACATATGGTTTATGACTTTTATAAAACAAAGAATGAAGTTATTAAAGCAATTCTAAAAGAAGAAAAATAATTAATTTGTAAAAAATTATTTATTGACAAACATTTATGTGATGTCTATAATTAATTTATAAAATATGAAAGGGGAGGATAATTATGTTATCATTATTACAAGCATATTCAACATATTCTAGCTATTCATCATATCCAAGATCAACATATTCTAGCTCAACTTATTCTAGTTCAAGCTCAGCAGCTGAAACTGGATTAATAGCTGCTGCTCTAGGAAGCATTGGATTAATATTGTTTGTAGGCTTTGTATTAGTAGTGCTATTAATAATTGCAAGATGGAAAATCTTCAGTAAGGCTGGTGAAGCTGGATGGAAATCAATTATTCCAATCTATGCAGATATTGTTTTATTACAAATTGTTGGATTAAATCCTGCTTTTGTTTTGTTAGCAATATTCGTAGCACCTGTATATGCGATCATTATGGCTATATACCTTGCTAAAGCATTTGGCAAAGGTGGCGGAACTATCGCTGGATTAATATTGTTACCTACTATCTTCTATTTGATTTTAGGATTTGGTAAAGCACAATATGATCCTTCTGTTAGAGTACAACCTGCTCAACCACAAGGACCTCAACAACCACCACAACAACCAATGCAATAATATAATAATGAAATTATTTATAAGAAATAGTAAAGAGATTAAAATCTTTACTATTTTTTTGTTTAAAAATAGATTATAATGTTGACATGAAAAAGAGAGTAAGTGAAGACATTAATAAAATAAATCAAATAGAAAAGGCTAAATCTATAAAAGGAAGATATAATAGATTAGTTTATATATATGATACTTCATGTTCAATAATAGATGATTTGCATAAAGGTGAAAATATATGTGGCTTTAAATGCAATAAATGCATAGTTCAACAAAAAAGCAAATCAGATGAAACTAATGGTTGCTGTCGTACTTGTAGATATCAATCACCAAAAGGGTGTAAAACATCTAATTTGACATGTAAGTTTTTTTATTGTGATGAAGTAAAATCAAAATATAAAGTTTATTCATTTGATGATATAGAACTATTAAAATTATTGTCTTGGAGACAAAGATTTATTTTAAAGTATGATTTATTTTCATCACGAGAAGAAGTTTTATTAGATTTATATTTTGGAAGTCTAATACTTTCTGGATTTAGACTTGTTTATAGTTGTTATAAAACTAGTTTTTATTTATTATTTAAAAATAAATCAAAGAACTTTTATGGAAAATTAATAATATTAATGACTTTATTTTTCACTATAATGTCCTTAATAATGATGCCACAATTTCTTCTAATAATCTTTTCAATTGGCATTATATCCGATATTTTGATAAAGATTATTAATAGGCATAAATAGACTATAAATGTTGTGCATAAAGCAAAATAATGATAATATATGTTGTGTATAAATTAAGACATAATATTTAGAGAGGAATATAAATATGAGATTTTTAGCAATTGGCGATTTAGTATCACATGCAGGTTTAGACAAGCTAAGTTCTAATATAACTAGTATACAAGAAAAAGAGAATATAGATTTTACAATTGTTAATGCAGAGAATTGCTCAGATGGAATGGGTTTAAATTTCAAGGACTATTCAGAACTAAAAAAGTTAAATATTGATGTAATGACAATGGGAAATCATACATGGGCTAAGAAAGATATTTTTTCTTTTATTGACAATGATGATTCAAATATCATTAGACCAGCTAATTATTCTAAAGGTTTACCTGGAAAAGGTTATATTATTAAAAATAAAAATGGAAAAAGAATATGCATAATGAATTTTATTGGTAGAACTGATATGGGAGTTCTTTCTGATAATCCATTTCAATGTTTTGATAAAATATATGAAGAAATAAAAGAAAATGTTGATTTAATTATAGTTGACTTTCATGCAGAAGCTACTGCAGAGAAAATTGCATTTAAAAACTATGTAGATGGTAGAGCTAATTGTGTGTTTGGAACACATACCCATGTCCAAACAGCAGATGAACAAATAACAGAAAAAGGCATGTGTTACATTACCGATTTAGGAATGACAGGCCCTAAAAACTCAGTCATTGGAATGGACGTTGAAGCATCTCTTAAAAGATTTGTAACTTCGCTTCCTGAAAGATATAAAGTAGCATCTGGCGAATGCCTTTTGAATGGGATTGTTTTTGAAATAGATGATAATAAAAAAGCAATTGATATTCACAGAATTATGCTTTAAAACATGTCGACAATTGTCGAACGATTTACTAATTAAAGATAAATATTTCTTTATATTTAAGAAATAGAATATATAATGGAGATTGTTAATGAAATCTAATCGAATTATTACTATTATTTTCATATTAGTGGTAGCGTTAATAATAGCTTTGGCTGCATATTTTATTAATGATAGAGCACAAAAGTCAGATGAAGATCCTAATAGCTTAATTGACAACTTGGCTGTTGTTGAGAACATGAAGCTTGGAATTACTAATTATGATACTATGAATCCTTTTCTTACAAGAAATAGAGATATAATTAATTATGATAAATTGATCTTTGAACCATTAGTTAATATTACACCTGATTATCATGTTACTCTTTGCTTAGCAAAAGATGTTAATAGAATAGATGATACTAAATATGAAGTAAAAATTGATAAAGATATCAAATGGCAAAATGGAAGCAATTTAAAGCCAGAAGATGTTAAATTTACTATAGAAAGATTAAAAGAAAGAAATTGCGTTTATAGTAACAATGTTGCTGCAGTTGAATCTGTTGATATTACAGGAGATGATACTTGCATAATTCATTTAAAATATCGAGTAGACTTTTTTGAATATAATTTATCTTTTCCTATTATGAGTAGTAGCTATTATGAAGGTGAAGATTTTAATACTTCAAGTAAAATTCCTATTGGAACTGGAATGTATAAAATTGCAAGTATAGATAATGATAATATATTTTTAATTATTAATGACAAATGGCACAAATTGAAAACTAATAAGCCAAGAACTTCAACAATAACTATTCATAGATATTCTGCTATTGGTGAAATGTATAATGCTTTTAAATTAGGTAACATTGATATCATTAGCACAAAAATGGGCAACTATGCAGACTATGTTGGAACAATGGGTTATAGCAGAAAAGAGTATATTGGTAGAAACTTTGACTTTCTTAGCTTAAATTGTAATGATAGTATACTATCTGATGTTCATGTAAGAAGGGCAATTGCTTTTGCGATTAATAAAGAATCTTTAGTATCTAGTGTATATGGAAATAATAGAGTTGTATCAGATAATCCTATGGATTATGGTTCTTATTTAAATTCTGATGAGAATAAAACTTATTTTAGTCAAGATCAAGCAAGATCAGAGTTAACTCAAGGCGGTTGGGTAGATTCTGGATCTGGTTGGGTAAAAGATGGAGTTCTTTTGACTATAACAATGACTGTACCAAATAATGACCAAGGGAGAATAGATAGTGCGAATAATATTAGAACTCAGCTTTCATATATAGGAATAAATGTTAGACTATCATTAGTTAGTTATGATAATTATTTAAGTATTGTTAATAATAAAAACTATCAAATGCTATTTACAGGAGTACAAGATTCAATTAATCCTAACCTTAATTATTTTTATGGTGAAGGAAATTTAGCAAATTATAATAATTCAGAATTAATAAGCAATATTGGTTATTTAGACAAATATCAAGATATTATAAAACAATCAAATATTGATGTACCTTATATTGGTTTATATAGAGATAAGGGAACTTTGATATTGAATGCAAATGTTGGTGGAGAGTTCCAATGCACAAGTTTTAATATTTATAACAATTTTGATAAATGGTATAGACAACAGTAATTATAAGGATTACAAGCAAAAGACAAGTCATAAATATTACAAAAGCGAAAAAATGTTTGCTAAAACTATTGACAAACATTTTAGGTTAATATATATTTTAGACAAACATACGTTTGAAGGAGGAAGTTATGGCTAAGGATAATATTAGCGAAGAAAAGAGAAAAGCACTTGAAGCTGCTATGGGCCAAATAGAAAAAGAATTTGGAAAAGGCTCAGTAATGAAATTAGGTGAATATAAAACCTTAAACATTGAAGCTATTCCAACAGGAGCTTTAAGTTTAGATATAGCATTAGGAATTGGTGGTATTCCTAAAGGAAGAATTATAGAAATATTTGGACCTGAGTCTTCAGGAAAAACTACATTAGCTCTTCATATGATTGCTGAATGTCAAAAAGCTGGTGGAGAAGCTGCATTTATAGATGCAGAGCATGCATTAGATCCAGTTTATTCAAAACATTTAGGTGTTGATATTGACAATTTAATTGTTTCTCAACCTGACACTGGTGAGCAAGCTTTAGAGATTTGTGAAGCATTGGTTAGAAGTGGTGCTATTGATATAGTTGTTGTTGACTCTGTTGCTGCATTAGTTCCAAAAGCTGAAATTGATGGAGATATGGGAGATGCTCATGTTGGACTACAAGCAAGACTTATGTCACAAGCATTAAGAAAATTAGCAGGTGTTGTTAATAAATCAAATGCAACAATTGTTTTCATTAATCAATTAAGAGAAAAAGTTGGAATTATGTTTGGAAATCCTGAAACCACACCAGGTGGACGTGCTTTAAAATTCTATTCATCAGTTAGATTAGATATTAGAAAAACTGATAACATCAAAGAAGATGGTGAAGTAAAAGGCTCACATGTTAGAGTAAAAGTTGTAAAAAATAAAGTTGCTCCTCCATTTAGAGAGGCTGAATTTGATATTATTTATGGTAAAGGTATTTCTAAATCAGGTAATATTTTAGATTTAGCAGTAAATCTAGAATTAGTAGAAAAAAGTGGAGCTTGGTTCTCATATAATGGTGAAAGAATTGGCCAAGGTAGAGAAAATGCTAAAAAATATCTTGAAGATAATTCAAAACTTATGGACGAACTTGAGTCTAAGATTAGAAATAACTTTAAAGAAGCATTTGATAAATCTTTAAGTGACGATCCAATGCCAGAAGATGAAGAACAAGAGATTGAACCAGAAGAAGAATTAGATGCTGCTGAAGAAGAAAAAGAAACTACAAAGAAAAAGAAATAAATTATAAATATGAAATAATAGAAAGAGATAGTAATGAAGATTGTTGATGATGAAATGCTACAAAAACTAAAGAAGGATAGCAAAATAAAAAGCGACGATGCGGAAAATACTATCCCTTTCTTTTCTGAAGATACCAATATTGAAGAATTAGAACAATATGATAAATTTAAAAGTAGAGTTTTAAAGTTTGCTCTTTACAAAAAAAGAAGCGAAGCAGAAATTAAAACTAAATTTGGAAAAGAAATACCAGAAGAAACATTAGAATCTATTATTTTAGATTTAAAAAAGTATAACTACATAGATGATACTAATTATATTAAAAGAGCTATAAATGAATTTATAGCTCTAAAAACTCTATCTAAATATGAGATAAAGAATAAGTTATTGAGCAAAGGTATAAAATCTGATTTAATAGATGAGTATTTCCAAAACAATCAAGAAGAATTAGATAATTATGAATTAAATTCTTGTAAAAAGTTAATTAAGAAAAATATTAATTCTAAGGATGAAAAGAAATTAATTGACTATTTATTTAGAAAAGGTTATTCTCAAGAAATCATAAAACTTGCGATTGAAACAATAGAATAAATTAAAGAAAGAAATTTATTATGGCAGTTAGAGAAAAACTAATTTCATATGAATCAAATAAGTATAGTATTAAAATTAATGACTTTGAAGGGCCATTAGATTTACTATGCTTTTTAGTTGATTCTAACAAAAAAGACATTTATGAAATTAGTATAAATGAAATAACTGATCAATACATTGAATATATTAATGCTATGCAGGAATTAGATTTAGAAGTTACTTCAGAATTTTTAATAATGGCATCTAATTTGTTATACTTGAAATCAAAAAAACTACTTCCAAAGATTGATGAAGAGGATGAGGGAGAACTTACTGAAGATGAGCTAATAAATCAAATTATTCAATATAAACAATATAAAGAAGTAACATCATCTCTTAGAGAATTGTTTGAAGAAAATAATAAATTTTTATATGGATATCCAATTCAAGTTGAACTACCTAAACAAGATTTAGATGAATCTCATACAGCCAGAGAAATAGCATCTATATATAAATCTATTCTATTTAAAAATTCTAGTAAAATAAATGCTAATGCTAAAGACATTGAAAAAATAGCTTTAACAGAAAATTATTCAGTTGGTGAATCAATAAGATTAATGTTTAAAGAATTAATAAAGAATAAACATTTTGTATTTAATAAATTATTTTCTCGAAAAAAGTGTTCTCAAGAAGAAGTGATAACAGCTTTTTCTGGACTTTTAGAATTATCAGGAAGAAGTAAAGTTACAACGAAACAATCAGAAGTTTTTGGAGATATAGAAGTAAATAAAATAAAAAGAAAGAAGCAGCGATAAATTATAAATTTTTTATCGCTGCTCTTGCTAATTCATCACATCTATTATTAAGTTCATCATCTGAATGGCCTTTAACTTTATTAAAAGTAATATTATGAATATTAGACAATTCATATAATTTCATCCATAAATCTTTGTTTTTTACATCTTTTTTATCTGATGTTCTCCAACCATTTTTCATCCAATTTTCAAGCCATCCTTTTTCAAAGGTATTTACTACATAACTACTATCACTATAGATATTTACATTACAAGGTCTTTTTAAAGCTTCCAAACCCTTAATTACGGCTGTCATTTCCATTATATTGTTAGTTGTATCTTTTTGGCCACCAGATAGCTCTTTTTTATTATCTTTATATATTAAGACACATCCCCATCCGCCATCGCCTGGGTTTCCAGAACATGCGCCATCTGTATAAAGTATTACATCATCCATAAAATATACTCCTTAGACTAAACTATATCGGTCAAAGCCTTGAAACATAGGCTGTTTTGTGATATTATAACATAGAGATGTAAATATTTACAAGAGAGTGGAGGTGAAACGATGTCTAAAGTTTTAGGAATAATTGCAGAATATAATCCATTACATAATGGACATATTTATCATATTCAATCATCAAAAGGTAGAACAGAATCTGAATATGTTGTAGCAATATTAACTGGCAATTTTACTCAAAGAGGAAATACTTCAGTAATAAATAAATGGGAAAAAACAAAAATAGCTTTAAATAATGGTATTGATTTAGTAATAGAACTTCCAACTCTTTATAGCATATCAAGTGCAGAAAACTTTTCTGATGGAGCTATAAAAATATTAGATACTCTTGGATTTGTTGATTATTTATCTTTTGGAATGGAAGCAACTGACTTAACTAATATGCAAAAGATAGCAAAAACTTTAACATCTGAACCTTTAAAATATAAAAGATTATTAAGATTTGAATTAGATAAGGGATTATCTTATTCTAAATCAGTACAAAATGCCATTGTAAATTATTATGAAGATAGTTCATTTGCAAATTATTTTAAAGGATCTAATAATGTATTAGCACTTGAATATTTAAAAGCTTTAAGACGTCATAAAAGTAAAATAGAGCCAATTGGAATAAAAAGAGAGAAAGTATATTATAATAGCAAAAAAATTATTGATGAATATGCATCTTCTTCTGGAATAAGACAACTATTAATGCAATCATCATATGATGATATAAAAAAAGTTACACCACCATATTCTTATGAAGTAATAATGGATAATATAAAAAAGGGAACCTACGTTAAAGACATTCAAGCTTTCTCAAATATAATATTTTATAAATTAAGAAATATGTCTTTAGAACAAATAAGAAATCTTCCTGAAGTAAGTGAAGGGCTAGAGAATTCAATAAAAAATGAAGCAAGAGAAACAAATAATTTAATCACTTTCATAAACAATATTAAATCAAAAAGATATTCTCAAAATAGAATACAACGTATTTTACTATATGCTCTTTTAGATATTACTGCTAAAGATATGGAAATTTCTAAAAAAGTAATTCCATATGTTAGAGTTTTAGGATTCACTCAAAAAGGAAAAAAATTACTTTCTGAAATTAATTGGAGAGCAAATACCATAACTTCTGTTAAAAGATTTGAGGAATCAAATATAAATAAGAAATATAAAACTATGTTAGACATTGATAAAAGGGCAAGTGACATATATACACTTGGTTATCAAAACAATTCTAGATGTGGACTAGATTATACTAAAAGACTAATCATCTTATAAAAGAAATAATATGTTACAATATTATTTCTTTTTTTTGTATACTAATTGTTTTATTTGCAAGATAAAATTGGTTATTCTATAATTGACATAAGAATATGTTTTTTAGGAGTCATTTATGGAAAGTAATCAGCAAAACTTTGCTCAATATTTCATTTCTGAGAAAGATTGGACAAAGAAATTAGAGATAATGTACTATTTAAAGAAAAAAACCGGAGTCTTTTATGATAACACGGTAATATTTAAAACTTTATTAACTAAGCTTTTTATAGATTATCTAGATAAAAATTCAAACTATAAAGTAAATGAAAATTTAATAATTTCAGCTAGATTACTTTGCGATTGCAAAAAAATACAAAATTCTACTAATTCTAAAGATATTGAAAATTATGCAACTAAAGGCTCTGAATTCTTATCTTCACTTGGATTTAGCAAAGAATTTTGCAAAATATGTGAAGGAGTAAATAGATATACTGAACAGGAAGATAGAGCTGAAGAATCTGATATATTAGAGCTCACTGATCAATTTGGAGCTATGCTATTGGATAGACCAGAAAGAATTGGATTAGATGTTTCAGAAGCAATCACATTATTACAATATAGAAATTTAAAAAATAAAGATAATGTATTCTTAAATGAATTTGTTGATTTTATAAATCAACTAGAAAGTTTACAATTAATTACAAATGATGAGGAGGTCTTATAATGGCCGATGGAATAATTACTTCTTTAAAAAAGAAGTTTAACGAATTAGGCAATGAAAGACTAATGGAAATATATGAAATTCAGTCTCTTTATGCAGATATTAATAATCAAATAAATTCAGAAGGTAGCAAAGTATCAATGATTATTGAACCTGATGATATTGATAGTGTAGCACTAGCTGAAGATATAAAATCTAAAATAGATTCTATTAATGAATTAGATAATGGTCCTACTAAGGATTTTGATGGTGAAACATTCTATAATTTAGATGACGCAAATTCTGTATATAACTTTGATTATAGTGCTGATGAACTTGAAAACAGTTTCCCAGAAACAGTTCAAGATCCACAACTACCAAAAAATATAAGTAGCACTGATTATAACTTTTCTGAAATAGTTGATGAACCAACACCAGAAGAAATAAGTGATGTTCCATCAGAAGAAACAAATAATAATGAAGATGATACTAAATAATTATTAGATATTTAGATATTATTATATTAAATAATATTTCTTACTGAAGATAAAATAAGGAAGCGTGAAGCCTCCTTATTTTAATGCCATAAATGTGAAAGGATTAATTATGAGAGAAGTATTTGCAGATTTACATGTCCATATTGGAAGAACAGAAAATGGAAAACCAGTAAAAATTACGGGTGCTAGATCTTTAAATTTTGCTAATATTGCCAAAGAGTGCTTTGAACGAAAAGGAATAGATGTAGTAGGAATAATTGATTGTGCTTCTCCATATGTAATAGAAGATATTGAAAACTTCTTAAAAAGAGGAGAAGCATATGAACTAAAGGATGGTGGAATAATATATAAAGATAAAATTTGCATTATCCTAGGAAGTGAAGTTGAAACCTCAGAAATAGGAATCAATGGTAAAAAAGGTGCTGCTCATAACTTATGCTATTTTAAGACTTTAGATCAAATGAAAGAATTTTCAAAGGAAATGTCACATCATATAAAAAACATTACTTTAAGCACACAAAGAAGTGATATTTCTGGATATGATTTAGTACCTATAGTAAAAAAATATGAGGGAGTTTTAATTCCAGCTCATGCTTTTACTCCATTTAAAAGTTACTATGGAAATTGTACAGATAGAATGGAGAAAATATTTAAAGAAAATTTTGACTTTATTAAGGCTGTAGAATTAGGACTTAGCGCTGACACTTATATAGCTGATGAAATAAGTGAACTTCGCACTAAACGTTTTATTACAAATTCAGATGCGCATTCTTTACCTAAAATCGCAAGAGAATATAATAAACTAAAAGTAGAAGATATATCTTTTGAAGAAGTATTTAAAGCAATTGAAGGAATAGAAGGAAGAGATATATTAGAAAACTTCGGTATGGACCCTAAGCTTGGTAAATATAATAGAACTTTTTGTGAAGATTGCCAAAGATCTATTGAGTTACCTCCACCTATAACTAAATGCGATAAATGTGGTGGTACTAATATAACAATGGGCGTTTATGACAGAATTGAGATAATAAAAGATCAAGAGTCAACAAGCCCTAAAAATAGAACTCCATATCATTATCAAATTCCATTACAATTCATGCCAAAAGTAGGAGGAAAAACAATTGATAAACTACTTGATGCTTTTGGAACAGAGATGAATATATTAAATAAAGCAACGATAGACGACCTTGAAAGCGTTGTTGGAAGCGATTTGGCAGCTATTATAGACAAAGCTAGAAATGGACAATTGCACATACATAGTGGTGGTGGCGGAAATTATGGAAAAATAGAAAAATAAATCAAAATTCTAATAAATTAACCTTTACTTTTGGCAATTTTTTTGATATAACATAATAAGTTTATGTAAAAAATATTTTTTAAAGGGGCAAAAATGGAAAAACAGATTAAACTTTTTTTAGAATTTTTACAAAACGACAAAAAATTGTCAGATAATACTCTTCAGTCATACCAAAGAGATATTTTACAGTTTCAAGATTATTTAAAAGACAACGATTTAAATTACGCAAAACTAACAGAAGACGATATTAATCATTATTTCGATGAATTAAGAAATAATGGTAAAAAGAATTCTACTATTTCTAGAAACTTAGCTACTATTAGATCATTTTATCAATATTTAATAAAAACTAAGAAGATTGCTAAGGACCCAACTTCTAATTTACAGTCACCAAAAATTGAGAAGAGAGTTCCTAGTGTATTAACTTCTGAAGAAGTAGAATTATTACTTGAACAACCTAAAGATATTGATCTTAAAGGAACCAGAGATAAAGCAATGCTTGAATTTGCATATGCAACTGGAATGAAAGTTACTGAAATTATCCATCTTGATATCCAAGATGTTGATTTTTCAAACAATGTTGTTCAATGTACCTCTGGAAAGAAAACTAGAAACATCCCATTGGGAACACTTGCTGAAAAAGCCCTTAAAGAATATGTTGAAAAAGCAAGACCTATATTAATTAAAGATGATAATACAAAAGCTTTGTTTGTAAACTTAAATGGTTCAAGATTAACAAGACAAGGTTTTTGGAAAATCGTTAAATATTATAAAGAGCAAGCTCATATAGATAAAGATATTACACCTCACGTTTTAAGACATTCTTTTGCAACTCATCTATTACAAAATGGTGCAGATTTAAAATCTATTCAAGCAATGCTTGGACATTCAGATATTTCATCTACACAAATATATGCTCAATTTAAAGCTCCAAATGTTGGAGGAAAAGTAGAATTATAAAATTAAGGATTTAACTTTTTAGTTAAATCCTTTTTTGATATTGAAAATATATAATAAAATTGTTAATATAAAATTATAGGAGGAAAAAGAAATGAATAATGAAAAATTAAGTCCTAGTATAATATGTATAATTGTTTTATTAGTTGCTTTAACAGTTATTAGCTCTTATCTTTTATTAAAAATTAATACAATGGTAAGAGGAGATAGTGTTGTAACTGATCACTATGAATTGGCTGTAATTGATGCAAAAGAAGTTACTTTAAATACAATAGAAAATGATTCTGAAAATAGTAAATTATCTTTAGTTCCAATAGGAGATTTAACAAATTATAAAGTTGAATTTGAGAAGGGTAAAGCCTATTTTACACTATTAAGTAAAAATGGATGTTCAAAATTATTTAATAATGAAATTGATGAAATAAAATTGAATGAAAATGAAAAGGTTGAAATTAAAGATTTTCATTCTGAAGTAGTTTATGCTTATATAGATTATGAATCACAAAATAAAGATATTTATTTCTTAATGAATGATGGAAATTTAGAGCATGCTTCATTAAGAGATATATTAACTAATGAAGAGCCAAAATCTGATGGAACTATTCCTAATATCAAAAATGTAGTAAATGTACTTCCAGGTAAGACCAATAATGGTCATGTACTTGTTGCTATTACATCTAATAATGAGAGTATAGTTCTAAATGATTTAGTTAATTAAAATAGTTTGGAAATACTAATTATAAAAATAAAAAAGAAGAGCGAATTTTTAATCTATTCGTTCTTCTTTTTATGTTATAACTAATAAAATAAAAATTTATGTATTTTTTTTTAATTATAATTTATTAAATATATATGGATAAATATCATGTTTTTCTTTTTTTAAATCGAAAACTTAATAAAATGTTTTATTTTTAACAAAAATGTGGTATAATAGTAAATGATTCAGTACTTTTGAATCACTTAATATTCTCTTGAAAGAGAATAACGCTACGTGGTAGAAGCGTTGTGTAGCACATTGAAAGAGCATTATAATAAGATAGTGAGGTGTAATTATGAAGAAGTTTACTAGCATTATCGTATCTATCGTATGCTTGGTTGTTCTTATGGCAGGATGCAGCAGTGCACCTGCAAATGCAGAACAGCCCAAGGCAGAGGACACCCAGCAGGAAACTGTTGAAAGCACGTCTAAATCTGAAGCATCAGAAAGTTCCGAAACTAAAGAAAGTTCTGAAGCGACGGCAACTCCTGAAGCAGAAAGCACTAGTAGTGTTGTAATTCCTGATTATGAAATCAGCAGATGGACAATTGGGGAAAGAGATGATGGCGACCAGCATATTGCAATTCTTCTGCATCAGTATGGCCCCGATCGGGATAAAGATGTTGAAGAAGTATATGCTTTTGAACCTAATAGTGTCGTTGACCCGTCTCAATGCACTGTTGTTGCTGTAAATGATGGAGAATACAGATTCCTTTTCCATCAAAATCGTAGTTTCTATATATTTGATATTATGTTTCCTGAACCCAAATGTATAGTAGAAGGTTATCTTGACTATTATTACGATGAGGAATTTGAGGAGCTTTTCTATCTTGATATGGAATATCGGGAATATGAACTTGATTGGCAGAATTCTGATTCACCTGTCGAAACTGGCAATATGCTTACTGCTTACATTAGAGGTGAGTATTATCCTGTTGAGAATGGCAACTTCAGTGATACTTTCACTGCAATCCAGGATGCTGTCAAATATGGTGAGGACCCGAAATCTATCAAGGGTGTAGAGATAATGGAAAATGGAGATATCTTTGATCTTAATGGCAAGTACCTTGCCAATATCCATTTCCCGGCTGCATATAGATTTGCTCCAAATCTCCAATTTGATGAGAGAGGAATGGAAATCTTGATGAACGGCAATTCGGTTCAGTATTATCGCTATGGTCAACTTATTCAAGAATTTGAACTCCCTCAGGATGGTATATGGAAAATCATTCAGTCAGAGGTCACATATAATGTTGATCCCGATGAGTTCTTTTCCAAAGATGTTACGCTTGGCGAATTAAAATCAGCAATCGTTGAAACGAAGATTCTTGCCTATAACATTTCTGATCAATCCGTCTGGAAAGTTGATTCTACAGGAGCTAACCAGGTCATTCAGAACTGTGTTGACTACCAGGAAGTCAATGGTGTGTTGTATTATATCGATTCTTCATATAATTCATACACATTGAACTGGCTTGATAGTAATGAGAGCACAGAAATCTTACCTGGTGTTGTTGCTGTTGCACACTATCCGGATGAGAGAGTTGGATTCATTATCAGACCTGATGATCCTAGAGCAACGGCTAAGGAAGATGGCATGTATCTCTATAGGCCTTAATATTCCTATAAACCAAGCTCGAAATTCAGAATGGTAAAGCATTGCAAGCAAACTAATTTAACCACGTAGCGGGAACCAGTCCTAATGATGTTAAAACATCATAGGGCTGGTTCTTTATTTTTTTATAATATTATTGTGATTATTGTTCTTAATTTAAATAATTTAGAAATAGAATTTCATATAAACTATCAAATAAACAATCAAATCTCAATTGTAATAGATTTAATACAAAAGCTGTAGTCTTGACATATATACAAAAAAATTATAAAATACTATATGTAAAAATATTTTATTAAAGATATAAATATTTGAACATTGAAAACTTAATAGAAAGAGGTATTAAATTATGAATCCAATAATTTATGTCGCTATCTTTCTAATCTCAGCAGTAGTTTTTCTATTTGTTGGATATATACTTAGAAAAAAAGTTGCTGAATCTAAAATTAAAAATGCAGAAACAGAAGCACAAAGAATCTTAGATGAAGCAAGAAGCAAATTAGATAATGCCAAAAAAGAAGCAGAAAATGCTAAAAAGGAAGAATTAGTTAAAGCTAAAGAAGAGATTATTAAAAGAAAATCTGATTTAGATGATGAGATCAAAGAAAGAAGAAGCGAAATCCAAAAGCAAGAAAACAGACTTGTCCAAAAAGAAGAAAATCTAGATAATAAAATTTCTAACTTAGAAAAAAGAAATCTAGAATTGGACAAAAGAGAGAAATCTTTAGAAGATCAACAAGCTGAAATTCAAAAATTAAAAGATAGTGAATTAGATAACTTGGAGAGAATAGCAAGATTATCTCAAGAAGAGGCTAAAAAAGAGCTATTAGCAAGATTAGATGAAACTCTAATTGCCGAAAAAGCTGAAAGAATCAAGAAACATGAAGAGGAAATTAAAGAGAAAGCTGATGATGAAGCCCGCAATATTATAACTTATGCTATACAGAAATGTGCAGCAGACCAAACTTCAGAAAGTACTGTTTCTATCGTTGAAATTCCTAGTGATGAAATGAAAGGAAGAATTATAGGTAGAGAAGGAAGAAATATCAAATCTCTTGAAACTCTAACAGGTGTTGATTTCATTATTGATGATACTCCTGGTGCAATTGTTATTTCAGGATTCGATGCTGTAAGAAGAGAAGTTGCTAAAATAGCTTTGGAAAAATTAATTGATGATGGAAGAATTCATCCAGCTAAAATTGAAGAGATGGTTGAAGCAGCTAAAGAAGAAGTTGCAAAAACTGTTAAAGAAGCTGGTGAAAGAGCTGCAATGGAAGCAGGAGTAATGAACATTAATCCAGAACTTATTAATATTTTAGGAAGATTAAAATATAGAACAAGTTATGGCCAAAATGTTCTAAAACATTCAATTGAAGTATCAAATTTAGCAAGGGTTATGGCTGAGGAATTAGGATTAGATGCTAAACTAGCAAGAAGAGCTGGTTTATTCCATGATATTGGAAAAGCATTAGATCATGATATGGAAGGTACTCACGTTTCAATTGGTGTAAACTTATTAAAGAAATTTAATGAGAATCCAAGAGTATTAAATGCTGTTGAAGCACACCATGGAGATGTTGAACCACAAACACCAGAAGCTTGTTTAATTATTGCTGCTGATGCAATTAGCGCTTCTAGACCAGGTGCTAGACGTGAAACATTAGAAGCATATATTAAGAGATTAGAAAACCTTGAAACAATAGCAAATTCGTTTGATGGAGTTGATAAATCATTTGCAATCCAAGCTGGTCGTGAAATTAGAATAATAGTTAAACCTGAAAAAGTATCAGATGATAAATTAACAATTATGGCTCGCGATATTGCTAAAAAGATTGAAGATGAAATGGACTATCCAGGACAAATTAAAGTTAATTTAATCCGTGAAAAACGAGTTGTAGATTATGCTAAATAGTTATTTATATAAGAAGTAGAATTAGTTCTACTTCTTTTTTTATTATTAATATTTATTGATAATTGTTATATTGATAAAGCCTTGCTAAAAATGTTATAATATAAACATTAGGAGGATTTATGAAGTTTTCTGAACTGGATATAAAAAAGCTATCTCCAGATGATATATATGATTTAGTCATGGCAGGAGTTAAAGATTATTCTAAACAACATGCAGATGAATCAAATATGCCTGATTTTATAGTATTACTTGGATGTACTCCTTTGACACTTGAACAAAGAGTTCTAAAATTAATTGAATTATATGATAAAGGTTATGGAAAATATATTATTTTAACTGGCGGTTTAGGCTGGCATAAGCTATTTAAAGCTGATCCAGATAAGAAATTTATTGATGATAAAGAATTATTTAATTATACTAGAAAATTAAATGAAAATTTAAAAAAGCAAAAGAAATCCCTAGCTAAAATATTTGAAAAAGATTTAAGTCCTGCATCTTGCAATTTGTCTGATACTAATTTTACTTATAAAAAGTATTATAAGAAAAGAAGAAAATTAATGCATGAGTATTTAGAGGAATCAGAAGCAGAATTAGGATATCGAATGATTGATAAACAAAATAGAGATGATATTCAACAAGTAACTCTTATAGAGACTAGTTCAGTAAATACCATTCAAAATGTTTTATTTACTAGAAATATAATAGATGATTTAGTTGTAAATTGTGGTATAGATAAACCAAAAAGATTAATGCTTATAACATCACCTTTTCATTGTAGAAGAGCATGTTTAACATTTAAAAAATACTTTCCTGATTGTGATGTTATTGCATGCCCATCTACTGCAGGAATGGTAAATAAAGGTGTTCCATTTACTAAAGAAGCACTTATGGGTCATGAGTATTATTCAAAACAATTTAGGAATGAATGTGATGCAATAATTAATTATTCAAGAAAAGGAGATATTGCTGATATTGATATAAGTGGCGTGGTAGGGCCAAGAAGAGCATCTGAAATAGAAGAGAGAGTTACAGGCGAAACCATAAATCGAGAATGAGGTTATATGATAGAATTAGAAGAATTAATCAAATTAAATAGTGAACAAAATTCAAGATTTGATGAATTAAAAAAATCAATACATTTAGATGAGCTACAAAGCAGATTATCAGAACTTGAAAAATTAACTGAATCACAAGACTTTTGGGGCAATCCAGAATCATCAGCTAATGTATTATCTGAGATAACAGAATTAAAGAAAAAGATTTCGAGTTTTAATGAAGTAAGTTCTTTAGTAGAAACAAATCAATCATTTTTAGAATTAATACAAGAAGAAAATGACCTTGAAATTGCTAATGAATTAGAAAAGTCAATAAAAGAAACTCAATCAAAATTAGATAATCTTGAAATATCAACTTTATTATCTGGAAAATATGATAAAAATAATGCAATAGTAACAATTCATCCTGGCGCTGGTGGAACAGAAGCAATGGATTGGGCTGATATGTTATATAGGATGTATACAAGATGGAGTGAACAAAATGGTTTTAAATTCACAGAGTTATACTTTGATCCTGGAGAAGAAGCAGGAGCAAAATCTGTTTCATTCTTAGTAGAAGGCCCATATGCTTATGGATATTTAAAATCAGAAAATGGAGTTCATAGATTAGTTAGAATCTCTCCATTTGATAGTGGAGGAAGAAGACATACATCATTTGCTTCAATTGAAGTTCTTCCAGAAATGGATGATTCTTTAAAAGTAGATATTAATCCAGATGATATAAAAATGGATGTTTTTAGAGCAAGTGGTGCTGGAGGTCAACATATTAATAAAACATCCTCTGCAGTAAGACTAACTCATATTCCAACAGGAATAGTTGTATCTTGCCAAACACAAAGAAGCCAATTTCAAAATAAAGACTACGCAATAAAAATGCTTGAATCTAAATTAATTGCAATAAAGGAAAAAGAGAATAAAGCGACTATAAATGATTTAAAAGGAATTCAAATGGATATAGCATGGGGAAGTCAAATTAGATCATATGTCTTTTGCCCATACACAATGGTTAAAGATCATAGGACCAACTTTGAAGTTGGAGATGTTCAAAGAGTAATGGACGGAGACTTAAATGGGTTTATATTTGCGTATTTGAAGCAAAATGCAAGATAAGGGTTATAAAAATGGATAAAATAGAAGAATTTTTATTAAGAAAAGGATTTAATCCTTCACAAATTAATAAAATAACTAGTAGTTACATATTTAGTACTTATAAAAACTATGACATATTATTAAACAGAATCTCAAATAGTATTAAATGGCTCGATGATAATGGATATGATGAAAAGGCTATTATTCATATGACAACAGATATTCCAGCAATACTATCACTTGATTCGAAAGCGTTTGAAGATAGAATTAAGTTTTTAAAAGATAATAACTTTAATGAAAAAGAAATAAAAAAGATGACCAAATCTTGTGCACATATTTTTTCTTATAGTATTGAAGATAAGTTACAGCCAGTAATTGATTATCTAAAAGGATTAAAATTCTCTGAAGCAGATATAAAGAAAATATTATTAAGGGATCCAAAACTATTTGCAGTTTCTAAAGATTCTTTAGATGAGGTGTTTAGAAATCTTCATAAATTAGGATTTAATAAAACACAAGCTTTAGCGATTTTAAAGAAAGCTCCAAGTAGTTTTAATTCAATAAGTACAATACCTAATAAATTTAAAAGTATAAAAGATTTAGAAGTACAGACCTCTGAAAATCAAAGTATTCCACTTGGCTTTGATAAAAGACAAGTTGTAAAGATGATTTCAGATAGTCCTACTATTTTAACTTATAATAATAATGCTATTAGAAAAAAAGTTTCTACTTTATATGAATTAGGATTTGAACCAAATGCTATAAAGCAAATGCTTATCAAAAGTTCACCACTTTTATGCTTAAGTCCTAATACAGTAAAGAAAAAGTTTAATTATTTTGAAACTATTGGCTATTCAAAAAAACAAGCGATAAAGGTCTTACAAAACATGCCTACTCTATTTAATTTAACTTCTAAAAGAATTAATAGCAGCTTTGATAATATGCAAAAATATGGATTTGATAGAGATACATTTAAGGAGATGACTGTAAGTCATGCATCTTTGTTGAATTTAACAAATAAGTTAATGAATTCTAAATTACAAGCGCTTGAGAAACTAGGATTTAGTAAAGAAGATGTAATTAATATTACTCAAGCTGCGCCAACATTAATAACTTCTTCAATTGAAATGACTAGAGATAAAATAGAATATCTAAGAAGCATAGGACTAGGAAGTATTATTACTAAATCACCAACAAACTTAATAACAAGTACGGCTACTATATATGCAAGATATGAATACTTCAAAAGCAGAAAGCCACCAATTCAAATAGATGATGAACATTATGCAAATTTATTTATTACATGGAAAAATTTCGAAAAGAAATATGGAATCAATAAAGAAGATCTTTTACAACAATTTAATTATGATGAATTTAAACAAAAACAAAAGACAGAGGTAAATAGAAATGGTAGATAGTTTGAAAAATTTAGGAATAACTGAAAACGAATTTGAAGAGCTAGTTGAGCAAAATGAATCAATTAAAAATTTAGAAGAAATTGATATTGATGAAATGATTCTTATATTAAAGACTTTAAAATGCTCTGATTCAACTATTAAAGACATAATACTTAGTGATGCATTTTATTTAACAAGAATTAAAACTGATATTCAAAAACTTTTAATTAAATTACATGATATAGGAATCTCTAACGATGATATTATAGAATTAATTGAAGGATATCCTTACATACTAGAAAAAGATGATTATGAAATAGATGAGTTTGTTAATAGAAAAGCAAAAGAGGGGATAGAGCAAGAAGAAATTTGCGAACTATTATTGTCAAACCCAGCTATTATAGATAATTAAGAATATATTAAAATTAAATATAGATATAAATATTATTATTAATACCAATAAAAAAATATTTTTATTTAATAAAAAAAAGAGATAATAGAGTAAAACATATAAAATTTACTTTATTATCTCTTATTATTTTATCCTTTAAAACTGGCTAATGGATTACTCTCAACTGCATTTCTAACATCTTCATTATCTAAGTGCGTATATATTTCAGTAGTTGAGATACTTTGGTGTCCTAATAATTCTTGAAGAGCTCTTATATCAACTTGCCCATATTTATACATTAAAGTAGCTGCTGTATGTCTTAATTTATGAGTAGAATATTTACTTGTGTCTAATCCAGCTAAAGCTAGCTCTCTTTTTACAACATTTTCTACTGTTCTTTTACTGATCCTTAATCTATATGAGCTAAGAAATAGGGCATTATTTGAGTTTTTGAAATCTTTTTTTCCTTGAATAGTATTTCTGACTTCTAAATAATTATTAATAGCTTCTATACATGCTTTATTTAAGTATATGGTTCGTTCTTTATTACCTTTTCCTAGAACAGTCATCATTTGTTCATCAAAACGAATATCAGAAATATTAATACCAACTAATTCAGATAGACGAAGACCACAATTTAGAAACAAAGTAATGATTGCATAATCACGCTCTTTATTTTTGTTCTCATCATCATTAGAAGACATTTTAAGAAGTTTTTCACTATCTTCTAGGGTAAGATATCTAGGTAAACTTTTTTTCAATTTTGGAGTCTCCAAATTTTGAGCTGGATTTTCTTTTAATGTATTAGTAGTAATAGTTAGATATTTAAAGAAGATTCTTATGGTTGATATTTTTCTTGCACATGTAGCAGGCCCACATTTACAATCAATAGATAGGTAAGTAATAAAGGAATGAATATCATCTTGAGTTATTTTACTTAAAAATTTGCTATCAATATCTTTAATTTGAATTTCATTTAACTCATCTGCATTTGCTTCATGAAAATGATATTTCATATATCGTAAAAATCTATTTAAATCACAATTATATTGATCAACACTATTAGGAGATTTTCTTTGATATGTTAAACAATATTCTAAAAATTTATTTAATAATTCTGGATTTTCATCAGTCTTAATCATATTAAAAAACCTTTCAATAATTTCACGCATATTATATGTATAATATTTGCAAAAAGCAACTAATGACTTGCATTTTAGGCCAAAAAGTTGTAAAATAAATAGTACCTATTATTAGGTTGAGTTATCCCGTAATTTGGAAACTCATGCTTCAGGTAACTTTAAGGTTCTATTTTACTACAAGGAGGTATTCATGCAGAACTTCAAGAAGATGAAGCAGAAGAAGGTACACCGGTCAAAGAAGAATCAGAAGAAGGAGAGGTTAAAGAAAGAGAGGGAAGAGAAAACTCGAGACCAACGCATCCTGGAGGAATTCGCCAGGAGGCTTGGAACCCATATCTACAACTAACAACACCATCGTTCATTGAAACTATATTGACTGCATGTACGGGCGCTGACAGATTTATCTGTCGGCGCTCTTTTTTTATTCTATTTAATATGATAAAATATAGAAAATTTAGGAGAGATAAAATGGACAATATATTTAATTTAAACGAAGATATTTTAAAGGTTTCAGATGAAGTTGAAAAAGAACTAGAACCAATATTTAAAAAATTAGATGAATCTTGTTTAAGAGCATCATCAAAAGTATTAAAAGCATTCCAAGATAATCATGTTGGAACAAATGATTTTATTGAAGTTACTGGATATGGTTATTCAGATCCAGGAAGAGATAAATTAGAAAAAATATATTCACAAATATTTGGAACAGAAGATGCTATAGTAAGACCTCAGATAATGAGTGGTACACATGCTTTAAAAATAACTTTATTTGGTTTATTAAAACATGGTGATACTATGGTTAGTATATCTGGTGAACCATATGATACTTTGAAATCAATAATTGGAATTACAGGAGATAGCCAAAATTCATTAATTGCACATGGAATTAATTATGAAGAAATTCCTTTAGTAAATGATGAATTTGATTATGATGCTATAAAAGATAGAATATCAAAAAAGAGTGTTAAATTGGTTGAGATTCAACGCTCTAGAGGATATTCTCATCGTAGTTCAATTTGCATTGATAGAATTGAAAAAGCAATTAAAATAGTTAAAGAAGCAGATCCTAATTGTATTGTATTAGTTGATAATTGCTATGGAGAATTTACTGAAGATAGGGAGCCAACTGAAGTTGGAGCCGATATAGCAATTAGTTCTTTAATGAAGAACTTAGGAGCTGGAGTTGCAACATCTGGTGGCTATGTAGTTGGAAAAAAAGATCTTATTCATTTAATAGCTGAAGAATTAAATGTGCCAACTGTTGGAAAGGACTCAGGAGCTAATTTTAATGTACTTTTAACATACTATAAAGGTTTATTCCTAGCACCAAAGGCTGTTAATTCAACTTTAAAATCTATGATATATGCTAGTTGTATCTTAGAAAAATTTGGATTTGAAACATATCCAAAATATAATGAGCCTAGAACTGATATAATTCAAACAGTTGAACTACAAACTAAGGATAACCTAATTAAATTCTGTCAAGGAATTCAAGAAGGTTCTCCTATTGAAAGTTATGTAGTTCCAGTTCCAGAACAAACTCCTGGTTATCCTAATGAGGAAATAATGGCTGGTGGAAGCTTTACACCAGGAAGTACAATTGAACTAAGTTGTGATGGACCATTAATAGAGCCATATACAGCTTACATGCAAGGTGGATTAACCTATGAATATGGAAAATTAGGAATTCAAATTGCTTTAAATAAAATGTTACAAAAGGATTAGAAAGGATTAATTATTTATGTGGTTTATATGCGCTATAATGACAGCTATAGGTTGGGGTGTTGCTGATATTTTTTATAAAAAAGGCGCAGATCCAAATGAAAAATACAGCCACTTAAAAACTTGTATTTTTTGTGGCTTAGTATTTGGCATTCATGCAATATTTACTTTACTTATTACTAAAGATTTAGGATATGATCCTATTAATATTATAAAATATGCACCAGTATCTTTATGCTATATTATTTCAATGTTTTTAGTTTTCTATGGAATAAAGTATATTGAGGATTCAATAGGTTCACCTGTAGAAAATACATCAGGATCTTTAACGGCAATTCTTTGTTTTATATTTTTAAAACAACAAATAAATGCTTTACAAACAATTGGTATTATTCTTATTGCTATTGGCGTTATATATTTAGGAGTATTAGAAAAAAGAAAAAGTTCTAATGCAGATAATAATGATAAGAATAAGAAGAAAATATTTATTGGTTTTATGATGGCTGTAGTATACTCTGTTTTAAATGCTGTAGGAGAAACTCTTGATGGCTATTATCTTGATATAAATAATAATATGCTATCAAATGTAACTGAGGAAACTATTGAAACAGTTGCAAATACTTCATATGAGTTACTATTTTTAATATTTGGAGTGATATTATTCTTATATATTAAAGCAAATAAAGGAACAATAAACATTAAAAAACAAGGTTGGAAAATTGGAGCCGCATGCTTTGAAACTTTTGGACAATTTATGCATGTGTATGCTATGAGTGGAAACACAATTGTCGCAGGACCAATAGTTTCTTCAGTTTGTATAGTTTCAGTTATACTTGCTAGAATTTTCTTAAAAGAAAAACTAGATAAACAACAATATATTTCAGTATTTACAGTAATATCAGGAATTATATGCTTGGCATTCGCCGCAGTATAAATTCTAAAGGGAGGTAAAAAATGGATTTTAATATTAATTACTATTTTGAAAATTTAGAGGATAAGGAAGATTTCTTTGTAAAAAATATTGTAAAGGATTCAACAAACATTATTGATTTATTTGATAATGCTCAAGAATTCATTACTAAAACTATAAGTGAAAATCATGTTCAAGTTAATAAAGCTAAAGAAATTGGAAATAATGTAACAATAGTAGGAGATTACTTCATTGATGAAGGTGTTAAACTACTAGATGGTTGTAGAATTGAAGGTCCAGTTTATATTGGAAAGAATTGTGAAGTTGGATATCAAGCTTATGTACGTCCAGGAACAATTATGGGAGATAATTGTGTAGTTGGATTTAATTCTGAAGTAAAAAACTCAGTTATGAGAGCTGGTTCTAAAATTTCAAGTTTAGCTTTTCTTGGAGATTCTGTCATAGGTTCTAAAGCTAGAATTGGTTCTGGCGTTATAGTAGCTAATAGACAATTTAATCAAGCAAATATATTCTATAAAGCAGATAATGGCGAAAAAATAGATTCAAATAGAGAATTCTTAGGATGTATATTAGGAGACAACTCAAGATTGGGAGCAAATTCAACAACTCAACCAGGAACATGTATTGGTCCATATACTTGGATTTATCCTTTAACTCCAGCTCGTGGATTTATTCCTGCTCAAAAAAGAGTATATCAAGAGACTAACTTACATATGGAATTTAATGAGAAAAAGGAATTAAAAAAAGCTAATTGGCGTGATGAGAAAAAATAATAATTGATTACTATTATTAAATTATTAATTTTAAATTAAAACAAAAAATTTAAATGTAAATTAAGGAATTGGTATATGAAAACAGAAGAATTAGAAAAGATATTTGATTATTTAATTGAAAATGATATAGATGGTTTATTTTTGTATTGTCAAGAATTAAAAATTATTTCTAATGATGTAAATGATGTTGATATACTTTATGATAAGTTAACTCAAATAATTGAAAAAGATGATGATTTAATGATTTATTTTAAAGAATATGCAAAGATTAATCCAGAAATTCATGTATTAATTCCATACTTTCAAAAGCCTGAAAATATTAGATATTTTGTAGAAAATCTCCAAGATATCTCAATGACAAAAGAAATTTATAATGAAATAGAAGATAGTTTCAAAAATAGAAATCAAAAGAAAAAGGATGAAATTACTCAAAGATCTAAAAAACTAAATAAGTTTTTTAGAAAATATGGTGTATATTTCATGATAATTTTTGAGTTAATTGCAATTATTCTTGCTGTTGATGCTTTCAAACCATTTATTGCAACTCATATACTTAAAACAGCTGAAATTACAGATGCTATTGTTGTAGAACAGCAAACAGCTCTTTCTTTCTCAGACTTTTTCACGACCAATATTGATATTGAATACACTTATAATGTTAATGGAACTGAATACACTAATGAAGAACATACATTTTTAGCTGGAATAGGAGTTATTGATTCAACAAATAAAGCAAACAAAATTAAAGTTTATTATAATAAAAAGAATCCGCAAAAGTGTCACCTTTATAAAAGATATGCTACTTTCCATTTAGTCTTTATATTAATTTGGATTATTCTATTTTTAGTGGCTATTATTAAATCAATTAAATTGAGAAAACAAAGGGATTAAGTTTATGAAAAGAGCTCTTGGAAGAGGAATAATTATTGCAATAGGTATATTATTACAAGTATTATTAACTGTTCTTATATATCTATTCTTAATAAATAAATTAGTAGTAATTCATGTTGTATATAATATTATTGGAATTTTTCTGATTTTATATTTGATAAAAAATAGTAAAAACTATTCATTTACTTTACCTTGGATAGTAATTTTACTTTTATTTCCATTGATTGGAACTTTATTATATATTACATTGGGAAGAAACAAATTTAGAAGCAAAACATTAAAAAGAATTAGAGCTCATGAGAGTGAAAATAAGTTTTATTTAAAACAAGATGAAAAGATAAAAGAGTTATTTGCTAATAATGGTAGACTTAAGTATATTTCAGAATGCTCTAAATATCCTGCTACGATTAATAATAAAGTTGATTACTATCCTTTAGGAGAAATTGCTTTTAAAGAAATGCTTAAAGAGTTGAAAAAGGCTAAGAAATTTATATTCTTTGAGTATTTTATTGTAAGTCACGGAAAGATGTGGGACTCAATTTTAAAAATATTAAAGCAAAAAGCTGATGAGGGAGTGGATGTGAGAGTCATTTATGATGATTTAGGATGTATGGCTTCACTTCCAAAAGATTATCCTAAGACTTTAGAAAAGATAGGAATTAAATGTATAGCTTTCAATAGATTAAGAGCCTTTAAAGGCGTTATTATGAATAACAGAGATCATAGAAAGATTCTAGTTATTGATGGAAAAGTTGCTTTCTCTGGTGGTATTAATATTGCAGATGAATATATTAATATAAATAGTAAATATGGACATTGGAAGGACAATGCAATAAAAATTTCTGGTGATGCTGTTTGGAACTATACAGTTATGTTTTTAAGTATATGGAATTCATATAGAAAAGAAGATGAAGACTATACAAAGTTTAAAGCAGAAATTAAAAATAATGTAAAGAATGGCTTTGTTGCTCCTTATGGCGAAACCCCATTAGATAGTGATGCTGTAGGTGAAAACATATATTTAAATATAATTAACCAAGCAAACAAATATGTATATATATTTACTCCTTATTTAATAATTGATACAGATATGATAAATTCTTTAATTTTAGCTGCAAAAAGAGGTGTAGATGTAAGAATAGTTATACCAGGAATACCAGATAAAAAAATAGTTTATTTGGTATCAGAATCTTATGTAGAACCATTGGTTCAAGGTGGTGTAAAAATATATAGATATACTCCTGGGTTTGTTCATAGTAAAGTTTTTGTTTCAGATGATCATATAGCAACAGTTGGAACAATTAACATGGATTATAGAAGTTTATATTTGCATTTTGAATGTGGTTGTTACATGGAAGATGTAGATGTAATAAAAGATATAAAAGAAGATTTAACTTCTACTTTAGATAAAAGCAAAGAAATAACCAAGGAAGAGGCAAGACCTAAATTAATTAAAAGCTTTTTCCAAGCACTATTAAGGCTTGTTGCACCATTAATGTAAAAAGGAGAACAATTAATGAACTCTTCATTCTTACTTAGTCTCATAGTAATAGGACTAGGAATTATCGTGTTTTTCTTTTTTCTAAGAAAGAAAAACAATGTTAAATTAAATTTATTCACAGCCATTGCTACAGGAATTATATCTGTAGCAATATTAGTATTCCCATTATTGGAATATGAGAATGTTTATATAAAAGCATTAGCATCTTTTATTTATGCAACTAAATGTATAGGCTTAGGACAAAATTTAGATGTTCTATCAAGTATAACTTTAGAGACAATAAATGATTATCTATATTTTATCCTACTAAACATCCTTTTTATAATATTACCTCTTCTTACTGTTGGATTTATTTTATCTTTTATAGAAAAAGTCTTATCTAGTATAAGAATCTCTTTGTGCTCAAATAAAAGAATTTGTGTATTTTCAGAAAAAAATGATAAGTCTTTATTAATTGCTAATGATTTACTTAAATATAAAGATGTAAGAATTATATTTGCTAATGTTAAAGACAAAACGAGTCATAATTTTAAAACGATAAACTTAAATAAAAAAGTTACAGAATTAAAATTCAATAAAAAAAGCAAAATTACTTTTTATATGATTTCTCAAAATGAAGATTTGAATTTAAATGAATCATTAGAATTAATAGAACAATTTAAAAATAGAGATAATATAAAAATCTATGTTATAAATCAGAACGAAGAAGCTCCAGTAATATTGGATTCTACTGATAAAGGTAAAATAGATGTAGAAATAATAAATGAAAAAGAAAGAGCTATCTTTAATCTTTTAGATACTAAACCATTATTTTTAAATTCAATCAATAATACTATTTCTTTATTAATAGTGGGTTGTGGAAATATAGGCAAAGAGTTTTTAAGAGATATTGTTTGGTGTGGTCAATTACCAGGATATAAATTAGAGATTTTAGTAGTAGACTTAATAGCTGACAAAATAAAGGAAAACATAGAATACGAATATCCAGAATTATTGAATAATTATAATATTACTTTTTTAAATGCAGATATTAAATCTGAGAAAACACTTAATAATATTAAGAATTATAATAATATTAATTATATTTTAGTATCAATGGATAATGATGAAAAGAATTTAAATACAGCATTACTACTAAGACGCTACTTCATTAGAACTTTTGATAGAGAACCAATAATAAATCTTTGGATTTCAAACGAATATAAAGAAGAACAATTATTAAAATTAGTAAACGAAAAAGGGAATAGCTATAATCTAAATGCTTTTGGAAGTATGTATGACCTTTATCATAATAATACTATATTAGATTCTTCATTAGAAAAATTAGCTATTCAAGTTAATCTGGCTTATGATCCAACAGATCATGACTTAAGAAATTATAATTTAATGGAATATAATAAACGTTCATCAAGAGCTTCTGCATTACATATTAAATATAAAATGTATTCAATATTAAAAGAAAAATTTAGTGATAATATGAGTGATAATCAAGAACTCATGAAGAAATTATATACTAAAGAAATAGAACAACTATTAACTGAAAATGAGCATGACAGATGGATGGCATACACTAGAAGTATTGGCTATATTAAAGCTTCTTTAGAAGATGTTACTAAGTATTATAAAACATCAAATACATATATTAATTACTTAGCTAGAATGCATCCTTGCTTAGTTCCATTTAATCAGTTAGATACACTATCTCAAGAGATAAATAGAATTACAGGAAAGAATATAGATTTTGTTGAATCAGATAGAAAAATTGTAAAGCATATATTCGAAGGATTTAAATTTTAGGAGTTTGTAATGAAGGAAGAAACCTATAAGTATAATGCTTTTATAAGTTATAGGCATAGTGATTTAGATAAATATGTTGCAGAAAACTTACATAAATTAATAGAAACTTATAAGATGCCTAAATCAGTTGTAGAAAAATATAATATAACTGATAATAATATAAGACGAGTATTTAGAGATCAAGATGAATTACCATTAGCTTCAAATCTTGAAGACCCAATAATAGAAGCATTAAAACAATCTAAATTCTTAATTGTTATTTGTTCTCCAAGACTAAAAGAATCTATTTGGTGTAAAAAAGAAATAGAGAACTTTATTAAATTACATGGAAGACAAAATATTCTTTGCGTTCTAGTTGAAGGAGAACCAAAAGATTCTTTTCCTGAAGAATTGTTATATTATGAAGAAAAGGTAAAAACAAGTTCTGGTAAAGAAAAAACAAAAAAGGTTCATTGTGAACCTCTTGCAATGGATGTAAGAGGGAAGAGTAAGAAAGAAATATATAGCAAATTAAAATCTGAACTAATTAGAATCATTGCTCCAATGTATAATCTAGATTATGATGATATAAAAAGAAGACATGAAGAAAGAGAATTAAAACGTAAAGCAAATAGATTTAAAATAATAGCAATTGTGAGTTTAATTTTTGCGGTATATAGTTTCTCATTATTTTTTAATATATATAGGTCTTCAAAACAATTAAAATACAATCAAGCAATAAATCTTGCGAAAGAAGCTCATGAAACATTATTAAAAGATAATAGGAGAGGAGCAGTAGAGAAAGCCTACCAATCGGTAACAAAATATAATAATATCAAAATGCCTATTACTACCCAAGGTATTTATGAATTAACAGATAGCTTAGGATTATACAACCTAAATACTTTATTTTATCCTATCAGGCAATTAGATACAGTTGGATCAGTAACTGATTTAATGACTAACAAAAATCGTGATTATCTTTTATCAAGAGATTCCTCTAATGAAATAGTTTTATGGGATTTAGATACATTTAAACGAAAAAGTGTTTTTAGTGATGAATCGTATAGTACAGATTTATCAAAAGTTGCATTTCTCGGAGATTCTGGCTTAGTTTATGCAAATAACAATAATGAAGTTGTTATTGTAGATTATGATTGTAACATAATCAATAGAATATCGTTAAATGCAAATATTGGAACCGTTGAATCAAGTGTAAATGGCAAGTATATCGCAATTAAAACTACCGACCGTGATTTAAATCAAAGGATTACTATATTTGATAACAACAATAATAC
>DGSM01000111.1 GCA_002393975.1 Clostridiales bacterium UBA4362 | reverse complement strand
TTGAAAAACAAGAAATGATTGTTCTATGTAAAATGGAAGACCAAATGGAATGGTACAACAAAATGTGGAGCTATACAGTTGAATACTTCAGAAGTTTAGATGTTCCAGTAAGAACTCTTGAATGTTGCTCTGGTGACTTAGCAGATTTAAAAGTTAAATCTTGTGATGTTGAAGCTTGGAGTCCAAGACAACAAAAATATTTTGAAGTTGGAAGTTGTTCTACATTAGGAGATGCTCAATCAAGAAGATTATCAATTAGAGCTAAAGGTGAAAAAGGTAATTATTTAGTAGCTACCTTAAATAACACTGTTGTTGCAAGCCCTAGAGGATTAATTGGAGTTCTAGAAAACAACTATCAAGAAGATGGAAGCGTTAAAGTTCCAAAAGTTCTATGGCCTTATATGGGTGGAACAAAAGTTATTAAACCTAAAAAATAATAATTCTTAAAAAAGTAAATATGTTAAGCTTATAAGCTAAAACATATTTACTTTGTTTATATATAGAAGGAGTTTAAAGTGAGAATCGTTAATAGTGAATTTAAAGTATCTGCTACTTCCCCTAAGCAATATCCTACAGATGATTTAAAAGAAATTGTTTTGGTAGGAAAATCAAATGTTGGAAAATCTAGTTTTATAAATACATTAGCAAATAGAAAAAATCTAGCTAGAACATCTAGTGTTCCAGGAAAAACAAGACTTATCAACTACTATAAAATGATTTCAAAAGTTGCTTCAGGTGAAATTGAAGAAAACAAAGAGTTTTACTTTGTAGATTTACCTGGTTATGGTTTTTCTAAAATGTCTATGCAAGAGCAAGTAACCGTTGGAAACTTTATTGAAGAGTATCTTACTAAATCTAAAAAAATAAGCTTAATAATCTTTTTAATTGATATTAGACATGATCCAACTGAAAACGATAGATTAATGTATGACTATATAATAAAGCAAAATATTCCTTGTTTAGTAGTTTGCAATAAAGCAGATAAATTAGCTCCTACTAAAGTGAATCCACAAGTTTCACATTTACAAGAAATCTTAAATCCACTTAATGATTTAACCTTTTTACCTTTCTCTTGTGAAAAGAAAATCTATACAGAAAAAGTATTAGATGTTATAAAACAATTTATTAATTGATAAATGATTAATATTAATTGAATCAATTTATTAAAATAATAAAAAAGTAAGTAATTATAAAAAGAACCTGATTCCTCAGGTTCTTTTTTCCTATATTATTAATTTTTAATTTTTAATTATTTATTATTTCTTTTTTAGAATTGTATCTTTGATTTTCTAGTACTATATTTTCTTCTTATTGAAGCTACCATTAATATTGCAGCAATTCCTATTAATCCTATTGATAAATATTTTTGTAAATTAATATCTCCTGTCTTTGGATTTCCTGTTCCTGCCTCAATAATGTCTACTGCATCTACTGCTTCGCTAAAACCTTCTGCATCTGATAAAGTAACTTCTCCAACAGTCTTTGCTTCTATTGCATATGGTAGTACTGCTGTTGCATATAAGTCTAGATTCTTAGTGGTACTATAATCATACATTTTATCTATATTTTCTATTGTATATGTCCATTTAATTGTTTTTGTTTTAGCATCATATGTTCCATCATCTAAGTCTGATTTCGCTTCATCTATTTCAAATGGTAGTGTTGTTGTTAATACTACATCAGCATTTCCTGAATATTTCTTTATTGATGCATTATAATCTATTCTATATTTTACATTATTCTTTTCTCTATCAGCTAAAGATCTCATTTTAACTTTTGAGCTAATCTCTGGAGCAATGTATGTATTGTTAATTACAAATCCATCTTGGTTTGATTCAAAGAATTTTAAATCTCCATCTTTTCCTTCACTATATGCAAGTGCATATGTGATTTCATTTCCATTATCATCTAAAGTTGGATATTCTCCAAAATCATATTCCCATGTATCTTCATCTACAGCATTATCTTTAGTAATAACTTGTTCTTTAACAACAGTAGTACCATTCATTAATTTTAATACAAATGATTCTGGAATCTTTCCTTCTGCATTTATCCAATTTACAGTTGCTTTATAGTTTGCATTTGGAATAAATAAATCATATATTGCCACAATAGCAAATTCATAATATAGATCTTCTACATATCTTCTTCCACTTGTGTCTGATGAAAATGAAAGTACAGGAGCTTCAATTAAACACTTAACATTATCATTTGAACCATTTACCATTGCTGTAATTGTTGGTTCTCCATAATTTGCTGCATTTACCACATGGCTACCAAATGTACTTATAATTGATTCTGTAGTAATTCCTGCTTGGCCCTCTTCAATCTCAGGAGAATACGTTCCTTCAAAAACAGCCATATATGTATGATTTAGTTCAAATTTTTTCAATGAACTATTTGAGTGTGAGTCATAATTAGGATTAACTCCCTCTTTGTTGCTTTCATCTACTAAGTTATCTAAATCTCCGAAATCTTCCATTTCGTTCATCTTTTTTAATAAAGTAGAATAATCATAGTCAAATTCAAACCAATATTCATGTTCAAAAAAATCTATATTTCCTTCCAAATCATTGATATTGACATCCATATTATAATTATATTTAGGTTTTGCGCCAGCCTTAGGTTCTGTCAAATTAGTAATATCAAATTCAAATGTATAATCAGATTCAGCTAAGACTGTGTCTATAGGAAATGCTATTAAACTTAGTACTATAAAAACAGCAAATACTTTCTTAATAAAATTAATCTTTTTCATAGGCATACTAATCCTTTTTATCTTTTATATTTTTATTTCTACCTACATTATTATCGAAAAATTGTAACTTTGAATAGGAGTTATCTCCTTTTGTAAGGCTAATTTAATAAAGTAATTATATTGTAATTTATGCAAACAAAAAGCTGTACTTTTATAGTACAGCTTTTAATCTTTCTTTTACTTCTTCATTTCCAAGGACTTTTAATATTTCATAAAGGTCTGGAGTATTTCTTCTTCCTGTAACTGCAACTCTTATAACTGTTGAAACATCTCCAACATGTCCTGGCCATTTTTCAGGGTCTGCTTTAAATTCTTTAACTTCTCTAGCGTAGCCGCATTTTTCAGCTACATCTTTCATCTTATTAAACCAAGTATCTTTATCATCATCTGGAGAATAAACTTCTAAGTATTCTTTAACTACCTTTTTCATATCTTCTCCTGTGATTTTATCAAA